>NZ_JBNDML010000019.1:0-180923 GCF_050436565.1 Paraburkholderia sp. GAS42
CATAGCCGATCGCGCCTAGCACGGCATCGTAAAATCGCTTTGCTTTTTCCAGGTCGTTGGTGCCGACCACTACATGACTGAACATTGTTTCCATCTTCCTTAGTAAATGAACCACGACCCATCCGATGCTGTGGCCGGCGCGCATGAAGAGCGACGATGCGCGACGGCCCAGCGACGGAGGGATGCGCGATCTAGTGACGTGCGAACAGGTTGTCGCGCGACGTCACGGCGACATGGCTCCCCGCCTGGGAGAGTCCGGCGACTACACCGCCATACGCCTCTTGCGAGCCAGTTACGCCGTCGCGTTCGGCGGCGAGGGTCTGCACGCTCTGACCGCGTTGCGACGCCGGCGCACCAACCGAGGGCCGGTAAAAGGGGGCCGGTCCATAGCCGCTGGCGAATGCGGGAGCGGCGGCGGATGCCAACAATGCGACGAGCAGTGCAGCGACAAGTTTGGTCTTCATGATAGAAATTCCCTAAAAAGATGGTTAGTGAGACGCGCGTGCCTTATCCGATCACACCGTGACGATGTTCGTGCCGATCTCGATGTTGCCGCGCACAGACTTCGAGTACGGGCAGATCTGATGGGCCAGGTGCGCGATTGACTCGACGACTTCCTTTTCCAGACCCGGCACGCGGATGGTGAACTGGGCGCCGAGGAACCACGCGGCACCGGTCTGCCCAATGTTTACCTGGATGTCCACGGAATAGTCGGGCGGCAGCGTGACCTTCTTCAGCGAGGCCGCGATTCCGAACACGGTGGTGTAACAGGCCGACCAGGCACCCGCAAACAACTTCTCGGCTGTCGGGTGCGGCTCGGTGGCGATGAACTCGAGGCTTTCCACGCCAGGCGCTGTCAGCTTGAGGTCAAAGACGCCAAACTCGCCGCGCTGGAGACTGGGGTCGCGATTGACCGTGGCGTGGGAGTTGCCTGAGGCGAGGACTTTTTCGATCTTTTCCATGATGGATTCCTATGTGTATGAGGGTATTAAGCGTATTTAAATCGTGCGCGATGTAAGCGTATGCGGTGATTAGGTCACGCCGTGACGACGTTCAGGCCGACCTCGATGTTGCCGTGCACAGCCTTCGAGTACGGGCAGAGCTGATGGGCCTGGCGCGCGAGTGCCTCGACGACTTCCGTTGCCAGACCCGGCACGCGGATGGTGAACTGGGCGCCGAGGCAATGCCCGGTACCGACCGACCCAATGCTTACCTGGATGTCCACGGAGTAGTCGGACGGCAGCGTGACCTTCTTTAGCGAGGCCGCAATCTCGAACGCGCTGATGTAACAGGCCGACCACGCGCCCGAAAACAACTGCTCGGCTCTCGGGTGTAGCTCGGTGGCGATGAACTCGCGGCTTTCACCGTCGGGCGCTGACAGCTTGAGGTCGAGGACGCCGAGCTCACCGCGCTTGACATTGGGGTCGCGATTGACCGTGGCGTGGCTGTTGCCCGAGTGGAGGACTTGTTCGATCTTGGTCATGATGGATTCCTGTGTGAATAAGGGTGTTAAGCGGCTTTAAATCGCATGCGATGTGATCGCATGCGTCGCATAATGGGCAAAGATGCTTCCGTTGTCAAGCGGATAAGATTTAATCGTATGCGATTTTCGATAGGCAGTTAGGGAAGAGGGTGACGATCGGAGGTCGACCACGAGCGGAATCGGGCAAACAGCCTCTGGTGCTGACATGCCTGCGAATCCTGGCAGTCGGACTGCGCCGTCGCGACTGTCGGTCAGTAGGTCTGGTCGGCAACAACTCGGGCCACTGTTTCCAGCGACCGCTTGAGCGTGACCAGGTCGACAGAGCCGAGTGCCAATCGAATGGCGTGAGGCACGTGAGCTGACGTCGCGAACGGATGGGCCGTCGACACGGAAATGTGCTCGCGCATCAACGCCATCGCAATCGCGTCCGCGCGAACCTCCTGCGCCAGAGGAAGCCAGACGAAGTACGACGCGGGATGGCTGATCCTCTTGAGCTGGCCCAAAACCTCGGCGACGAGGTTCTGACGCAGCGTGGCATCACGCTGCTTGTCGTCTTCAAGCCGGGCCACCGTGCCGTCTTCCATCCATCCGCAGGCGATGGCAGTCATGGTCGCCGGGGTGTTCCAGGTCGTCGCCCGGATGGCTCGTTCGAGCTGGGGAACCCATTCGCGCGGCGCACAGACGAAGCCGACGCGCAGACCCGTCGCGACACTTTTCGACAAGCTCGACACATAGACCGTCGTCTCCGGAGCAAGCGATGCCAACGGAGGTGGCGCGCCTTCCGCCAGGAACGCGTAGGCCGCGTCCTCGATGAGGATCAGTCCATGTCGTCGGGCGATGGCGACCAGTTCCCGACGTCGCCGCGCGCTCATCACCCAGCCAAGCGGGTTGTGCAGCGTCGGCATGGCGTAGACGGCGCGTACTCGTCGCTGCTTGCACAGGGCCGCTAACGCGTCCAGATCGGGTCCGTGCCCAGCGGCCGGGATCGGCGCGAGTTCCAGTCGATTGGCCTCGGCGGCCAGTTTGAATCCCGGGTAAGTCAGCGCGTCCACAGCCACCACGTCGCCGGGCTCGAACAACGCCATGGCGGTCGTCGTCAGCCCGTGCTGTGCGCCACTTACGAGCAATGTCGTTTCGACCGTTGCTGCCAGACCCCGGCTGGCCAGGTGGCGCGCCACCGTCGCCCGCTCGTGCTCGCGCCCGCCGTGGGGCTGGTATCGCAGCAGTGACTCCAGGTCACCGGCGGCCGCGAGCTGGCGCAGCGCCGCCCGGAGAAGGTCTGCCTGATCCGGCAACGACGGATAGTTGAAGCTCAGGTCTACTGCGTCCGCGCTCCAGGCATGCAGGTCAATGCCTTGAGCGCCAGGGAGAGGCTCCTTGACGAACGTGCCGCGGCCGGTTTCGCCGCTCACTAAACCCATCGCTTGAAGCTCCGCGTAGACACGCGTGGCCGTGACCAGCGCCAGGCCTTCGCGAGCAGCCAGGTCGCGGTGCGTAGGCAGACGTGTCCCGGGACGCAGGCGGCCTGCACGGATATCGGCCGCGAGGTGGTCGACCAGTTGTTTGTAGCGCGGCTGAGGCATGCCTGAATGTATCCATGACAATTATTTGATTGTATTGATTATCGGCCCTACCATGGCGTGACACAACGTCTCCACCCGCACGAGGACGCCATGCACATCGCCATCCTGACCTTTGAAGGCTTCAATGAACTCGACTCGCTAATCGCGCTCAACATACTCAGCCGGGTCAAAAAGCCCGGCTGGCGGGTTTCGATCGCCAGCCCGGCAGCGAGGGTGCGTTCAATGAACGGCGTGGTGCTGGAGGCGCAAGCGTCGCTGAAGGACGCGTGCGACGCCGACGCGGTGCTGGTCGGCAGTGGGATACACACCCGGGACGTTGTCGCCGATGCCGCGTTGATGTCGCAGCTAAGGCTTGACCCGACGCGCCAGTTGCTGGGCGCGCAATGCTCGGGCACGCTGATACTCGCCAGGCTAGGTCTGCTGGACGGCGTTCCGGCCTGCACGGACCTGACCACCAGGCCGTGGGTCGAAGAATCCGGCGTAGCTGTGCTCAACCAGCCGTTCGTGGCGAGGCGAAACGTCGCGACCGCAGGCGGGTGCCTGTCGTCGCCGTATCTGGCGGCCTGGTTCATCGCGCGTCTGGAAGGCATCGAGGCTGCGCGCAGCGCGATTCACTATGTCGCCCCGGTGGGGGAGAAGGAGACCTACGTGACGCGCGCGATGGCGAACATTTCGCCATTCCTTTAAGGGAAAACAGCGACGCCCGGTGCGCGTCCTTCAAAGTTGGCGTTTGCACGATTCCGGAATGGTGAGGAATTCCAGGAGATGTCACCAAAGGTGAGCAAATCCAGGAGGTGTGAGCAGATGCCTTAAGGTGAGCGTTTCCAGGATGGTGAGGATATCCAGGAGATGACACCGCGAATTCACGCGTTAAAGCGGTAGCGCCTGGTATGCTGGTCGAGGTCGAGGTCGAGGTCGAGATCGCTGCAAAAACCGCGTGACGCACGTTGCGTCTCGCAGTCGCAAAAAGGGTAATCACTCACCCTCGACACGTCCTGGCTCATAGAACATCGCAAACAGTTCCGACTGCGAGCCAACGCCGAGCTTTGCATAGATGTGCTTCTTATGGGCACGCACGGTCTCGAAGGAAATCGCGAGCTTGTCGGCGATTGCGCGCGACGAAAATCCGCTCAGCGACAGCATCGCCACTTCGTTCTCGCGGTTGGTCAACGCGCCGCGTCGACTTTTCTCCGTCAGCAGGCCGAGTCGTGCAGGCACGTCGAGCTGGATATTCCCTAAAGCCGGCGAGACGTCCTGCGTCGTGCCGAAATCCTCGTATCGCAGACGCTGCTGCATCAGCGCCAGCACCCACGGCGCGAACAGCGACAGCAACACGATTTCGCGCTCCTCGTACCGGCGCTTGTTGCCCAGCGAAAATCCCATCGTATGATTGCTGTCGATCACAACGTTGAAATGCACTTCATCGCCGATGATGTTCTTCCTGAAGTACCGGTTGTAGTACTCGGTCATCCTGAAGTTATCGGGCGCGACGTCGGCGAGCGTATAGAACCCCGATGCATGCACTTCGAACGCGGCGAGATAGAACGGATCGAGCTGATAAAGCGCCGCGAGATAGTCCTGGAACATCAGATCGATCTTGCCGTCGGGCGCGGCCTGCTCGGCGCACACGAATGGCGGCGCATCACGCGCGAAGCGCAACGCGACCCAGCTGTCGAAGGCGACATGCCGCTCCAGCACGCGCGTAAGACGGGCCCAGAAATGCGGGCTGTCGAGAGCGTCGATGGCTGAACCAATCTCCCGATGAAAGGCGAGATCACGCCATTCGAACTCCATGCCGTCCTCCAGTGGGGTAACTCACGTGGGTAATTTGTGGACAAAAATAATACCCCGATAATGCCCTGGACGAAGCGATGGCCCGACATAGGGCTATTGCAATGCAATTGAAAGGAGACGGTGCAATGCAGGTGGAGCTCGCGCAACTTTCGCTGGTGGACGGCGACATCGACAACAATCTGCGCAAGGTGATCGAGACAATCGGACGCGCTGACGTAGACGGCGGCACACAGCTGGTCGTCTTTCCGGAAGCGACGCTGTCCGGTTTCCCGAACCGGGAAAACGTTGCCGATGTTGCGCAGACCATCGATGGTCCCGCGCTCGGCACCGTGCGCGACGCAGCGCGTCGCGCACGTGTATCCGTTGCGGTGGGCTTTGCTGAACGCGTCGGCGCGCGGTTTTACAACACGACCGTGCTCATCGATCAACAGGGCGAGATCGCGCTGCGTTATCGCAAGACGCATCTGTGGGCGTCGGACGTCGGCGTGTTCAGCCCTGGCGACCGCTTCGAGACCTGCGTGTGGAACGGCGTGACCGTTGGCCTCCTGATCTGCTACGACATCGAGTTTCCCGAAACCGCGCGGGCCGTCGCCGCGCTCGACGCCGACATGCTCATCGTCACGAACGGCAACATGGACCCGTTCGGCCCGGTCCATCGGCGCGCGATCACTGCCCGCGCGATGGAGAACCAGATGTTCGCGGTGATGGTGAACCGCTGCGGCGACGGCGACGAAAACCTGACGTTTCCCGGCGAATCCGCGCTGGTCGATCCGTTCGGCGACATCGTCGTAGCGGCCGGTGCAGACGAGACGCTACTGAAGGGCCGGATCGACATGACACGGCTCGAAGCAAGTCGCGAGCACTATCGCTATCTGCACGACGCGCGCGTACCGCTGGGTCTCGCAAGCGTCGAGAACACAGACGGCTCCCGCGCGCTTGTCATCGAAGAGCGCCGCCGCCGTATCGACTGAATTTCGCAGTTCTGTTGCACATCCATCGTGCGAGCCTCGCGCTTCGCACGCGTCCGACTACGCCTGTCGAAAGTCCTGGAGATATCATGCAAGAGTCGTCCATAGCATCGCAGCCGCACCTGAAACGCACACTCGGCCTGCCATCGGTCTTGCTGTTCGGTCTCGCCTACATGGCGCCCTTGATTGTGTACGGCACCTACGGCGTGCTCGCCAAGGCCAGCGACGACACCGCCGCACTCGCTTACGTCCTCGCGCTCATCGCAATCGCGTTCACGGCCCTGAGCTACGGCAAGCTCGCGCGCCTGTATCCGGTTGCGGGTTCGGCCTACACGTACACACGCAAGACCTTCAACGCGCACCTTGGTTTCATGATTGGCTGGGCGACGCTACTCGACTATTTCTTCCTGCCGATGGTCATCTGGCTGATCGGCGCGGCGTATCTGAACTCGGCGTTCCCACACGTGCCGACGTGGATCTGGATCGTCGCGTTCATCGTGTCGACCAGCGCGCTGAATATCGTCGGCATTGAACTCGCTGCGCGCTTCAATATCGTGCTGATGGTGGTGCAGCTCGCGATCGTTGCATTGTTCGTCGCGCTCTGCTGGCACTACGCTTCTGCTGCGGCAGGCCCCGGCGGCATCGCGATGGCTGAGCCGTTCTTCAAGCCGCACGTGCCGCTTTCCGCGACGATGGCCGGCGCCGCAATCGCCGCTTATTCGTACCTCGGTTTCGACGCGGTGTCGACGCTCACCGAAGAAACCATCGACCCGAAAAAGAACATGCCGCGCGCCATCCTGTTGATCGCGCTGATCGGCGGCGCCATCTTCGTGCTGGCCGCGTACACGACGCAGCTCGCGCATCCGGGCGTCGAATTCAAGGACGTCGATTCAGCCGCCTTCGAAGTCGCCAAGATGATTGGCGGCGATATCTTCGTGACGGTGTTCCTTGCCGGCCTGATCCTTGCGCAGTTCGCGTCGGGCATCTCGGCACAGGCGAGCGTCGGGCGTTTGCTGTATGCAATGGGTCGCGACGAGATTCTGCCGAAGCGGATCTTCGGGTTCATTCATCCGAAGTTCAAGACGCCGGCGATCAACATCGCGATTGCGGGCATCGTCGGCCTGATCGCGCTGAAGCTCGACGTGGCGACGTCGACGTCCTTCATCAACTTCGGTGCGTTCCTCGCCTTCACGGCGGTCAATCTGTGCGTGGTGCGCCTCTATCTGTCTGGCAATCATGGCGACAGGAAGATGGGCGTGATCGGCGGACTGGTGTTCCCGCTGATCGGCGCGATCGCGGATATCTGGCTGCTCGCCAGCCTTGAAAAGACCGCGCTCGTGCTCGGCGCAATCTGGTTCGCGGCCGGACTGGTCTATCTGTGCTGGATCACGCGTCTGTTCCGCCAGGCGCCGCCGGAAGTCGCGATCTAGCAAAGGCCCGGCTCGGCCTGCTGGCAGAAGCACGGCGTCCCGTTTTCGTCAGACCTTCGGCACCAGTGCGTCGACGAGCGCGGACGCCGTCTGTTTGAGCGCTTTCGTATCGCCGTACACGCGCTCCATGACGGCGATGCCGCGCGTCATCGTGACGACGAGTTTCGCCGCCTGCGCCGCCGGAATCGCGAGTCGCGTTCTCGCTTCGGGCGTGTCGAGTACGCTGAGCAACGCCGCCTCCAGTTCGTCAAGCATGTTCTGGAGCGCCTCGCGCAGACGCGGTGAATCGGGATCGATTTCACTCGCGGTTTTGGTCGACAGACAGCCGCGCGCAGGCGTGCCCTGCATGATCGAGCCGATCGCAAAGGTGAAGAAAGCCGTCAGTGCATCGCGCACGTCTGGCTTTTTCAGTGCCTGGCGCGCGCTGGCGATAAAGCGTTCGGCGTAGCGCTCGAATACCCGCACGAAAATCTCTTCCTTGTCGCCGTACGCGTTGTAGAGCGAGCCGCGCTGCACGCCGGTGGCCTCGGCCAGGTCCAGCATGGACGTCGCGCGGAATCCCTTGCGCCAGAACACTTCCAGCGCCTGCGCAAAGGCACTGTCTTCATCGAATTGTCGAACGCCCGCCATGCTGTGCCCCGGTACTCAATCTGTGATGTCTCTATTTTGACACCGCTGGCAAAAATGCGCAAAAACGTCTGACCGAAAACCCATCGACGTGGGTGAGGATATTCGGGAGCCGATGGGCCGCCGACCCTTGCCGGGCCGATGTTTCGGGCATGCACCGACGTGATGCATTGGCTGTTCGACCCAGCCGGCCGCCGCTTCGCGAACGTGCGTTCGTTAAGGCCGGTCGCAAAAGATTCACAACAATTAATCCCATTCAGAACACGAGGGCGACTACGATCAATCCATGGCTTCCTGCGCACGAGCGGCGGGAAGCCTTCTCGCGTGGTTCCCTTTTTGTCGTTTCCAGAACTAGCCAGACGCGTGGTGGCGTTGCGCCTGCAACTGCCGTCGCCGCCCATGCCGCCGCCGCTGTCCATGCAGCGCGCATTTCGCGGCAGGTCTGGCCCGCCACCCCCGCATGAGGTGAACGATGAACGTACAGGATTTCCCGTCCCAACATGACTCCCGCGCGCGTACCAGCCATTGCCGCCCGCTGCCAGCCGGCGCACGGACGCGCGACCCCTGGTCGCAGACGCTCTCGCTGCTCGGCGCGCTGTCTTCGGCGCCGTTAGATGACGACGCGTCCGACCGCCACACACGTCGGGCAGACGCACGCCACCGCACGCGTGCATCCCGGTGCGACCAGACGGCGTGCCGCGAAACGGTGCCGCCGGTGATTACGGTGCTGGAACGCCTTTCCACCACCGCGGTGGTGCTGTGCTGGCGCTCCACGACTTGCCACTATGGCGACCAGGTCTGGATTCAGGGCGTCGCGCGCAGTTCCGGCCAGTGCGCGATCAGCGGCATGGCGATACGCCGCGGCGATGCGGTGTATCGTCCTAGAAATCGCGGTCGACGCGTGCCAGTCAACGTCAGCGCGATGATCAGCGCGTCAGCGTTCGCATGAACCGGGCGCCGCCGGCGCCCATCTCCCCACCGGACAGGACACGACATGAACAAGCTCACCACAGCTTTTGGTGCACCCGTTGTCGACAACAACAACATCCAGACGGCCGGCCCGCGCGGGCCCGCGCTGTTGCAGGACGTGTGGTTCCTTGAAAAGCTCGCGCACTTCGATCGCGAAGTGATTCCCGAGCGCCGCATGCACGCGAAGGGCTCGGGCGCGTTCGGCACCTTCACGGTGACGCACGACATCACGAAATACACGCGCGCGAAAATCTTCTCTGACATCGGCAAGACGACGCCGATGTTCGCCCGCTTCTCGACGGTCGCCGGCGAGCGCGGCGCAGCCGACGCCGAGCGCGACATCCGCGGCTTCGCGTTCAAGTTCTATACGGAAGAAGGCAACTGGGACATGGTCGGCAACAACACGCCGGTGTTCTTCATGCGCGATCCGCTGAACTTTCCCGACCTGAACCACGCCGTGAAGCGCGATCCGCGCACCGGCCTGCGCAGCGCGGAAAGCAACTGGGATTTCTGGACACATCTGCCCGAAGCACTGCACCAGGTGACGATCGTGATGAGCGATCGCGGGATACCGAAGTCGTTCCGTTTCATGCATGGGTTCGGCAGCCATACGTTCAGCTTTATCAACGCCGCGAACGAGCGCCACTGGGTCAAGTTCCATTTCCGCACGGAACAGGGCATCCAGAACCTGACCGACGCCGAAGCGGAAGCGCTGGTCGGCAAGGATCGTGAAAGCTCGCATCGTGACCTGTACGAAAGCATCGAGCGTAAAGCGTTTCCGCGCTGGACATTGCTCGTGCAGATCATGCCGGAGAAGGACGCGGCCACGTATCCGATCAACCCGTTCGATCTGACGAAGGTCTGGCCGAAGAAGGACTATCCGCTGATCGAAGTCGGCTATGTGGAACTGAACCGCAACCCGGAGAACCATTTCGCCGATGTCGAACAGTCGGCGTTTAATCCGGCTAACGTCGTGCCGGGCATCAGCTTTTCGCCGGACAAGATGTTGCAGGGCCGTCTGTTCTCGTACGGCGATACGCAGCGCTATCGCCTCGGCGTGAATCACAACCAGATTCCGGTGAATGCGGCGAAGTGTCCCGTGCACAGCTATCACCGCGACGGCCCGATGCGCGTCGATGGCAATGCGGGTGGCGCGACGTCGTACAACCCGAACTCGCGCGGCGAATGGATCGAGCAGCCCGACTTCCGCGAGCCGCCACTCACGCTGGAAGGCTCAGCAGATCACTGGAATCATCGCGTCGACGAAGACTATTTCTCACAGCCGGGCGCGCTGTTCCGTCTGATGTCGCCGGCGCAGAAGCAGGCGCTGTTCGACAACACGGCGCGCGCGATTGCAGGCGTGTCGAAGCCGATCCAGGCACTGCATATCGAACACTGCACGAAGGCCGACCCGGCTTACGGCGAAGGCGTCGCGAAGGCGATTCGGGCGGTCGAGGAAATGACAGGGCGGTAATTCGACGAGGAACCCGTTTCCCGCCAGAAACGGACGTCCTGCACAACGGTGAGTGTTTTCGGGAGCCGAATGCGATCGATGCCACATGAGTGGGATCGATCGCAAACGGCTCCATTCTCACTGCGCTACTGACGCAGCCTCTTTACGCCTTAACAGGCTGACCGATCTCGTGATTCGCGAGCACTTCGAGTGCGCGTACGATCGCCGAGTGATCCCATGCCTTGCCGCCGTGCGCGACGCACGCGTTGAACAGCGCCTGACACGTGGCCGTGTTGGGCAGCGACACGCCGAGCGTCTGCGCGGTAGAAAGCGCGAGGTTCAGATCCTTCTGATGCAGCTCGATGCGAAAGCCTGGATCGAAGCTGCGCTTCGTCATCCGTTCGCCGTGCACTTCGAGAATCCGCGACGACGCGAACCCGCCCATCAACGCTTCGCGCACACGCGCCGGATCGACACCCGCCTTCGAAGCTAGCAGCAACGCCTCGCCCACCGCTTCGATCGTTGCTGCAACGATCACCTGGTTGGCCACCTTGCATACCTGTCCCGCGCCGACTTCGCCGATCAGCGTGACGTTCTTGCCCATCATGTCGAAGAGCGGCTTGACGCTGTCGAACGTGGCCTGCTTGCCGCCGACCATGATCGTCAGCGATCCGGCCTTCGCGCCGACTTCGCCGCCTGACACCGGCGCATCGAGATACTCCGCGCCGCTTTCGCGGACGCGCGCGGCGAATTCGCGCGTGGCCATCGGCGAGATCGAACTCATGTCGACGACCGTGTGGCCCGCACGCAGTGCGCCCGCGAGGCCGTTCTCGCCGAACAGCACGCGCTCGACGTCGGGTGTATCCGGCACCATGATGAAGATGACGTCGGCTTTCGCCGCGACGCCGGCGGGGCTGTCGCATGCGACGGCGCCGGCCTGCTTCAGTTCGTCCGGCACGCCGCTGCGCGTAAAGGCCGCGAGCGACACGTTGTTCTTGAGGAGATTCGCGGCCATGGGCTTGCCCATGATGCCGAGTCCGATGAAGCCTGCTGATTGCATGTGATCCTCCGTTCTATGTCTGTGGTTTGGCTTGTCGCCGTATCCGGCTCAGGCGGGTATGAAATGCTTGTGCACGGCTTGCGCTGCATTGCGCAGCAAGCCGAGATCGGCGCACACAGCAACCACCTGGCAACCCATCGCGATATAGCGCTCTGCGTCCGCCTGCACGGGCGCGAGAATGCCGCTCGCCTTGCCGCCTGCACGGGCGCTCGCGAAGATCCGTTCAATGGCCTGCTGCACGTCCGGATGATTCGCGTTGCCGAGATGTCCATACGCGGCCGCGAGATCCGATGGGCCGACGAACACCGCGTCGACGCCTTCAACAGCGACGATCTCGTCGATTGCCTCGACGGCTGCGCGGCTTTCGATCTGCACGATCACGCAGATGTTCTGGTTCGCAATATCGAAGTAATTGGCGACCGTGCCGTAACGATTCGCGCGATGACCGACCGACACGCCGCGTACGCCGTGCGGCGGATAGCGCGTCGAGGCGACGGCGCGCCCGGCGTCGGCTGCGCTGTCGACGAACGGAATCAGGAAGTTGTAAAAGCCGATGTCGAGCAGACGCTTGATGACGACGTTCTCATTCGCCGGCGGCCGGACAACGGGCGCGCTGCGACTGTCCTTCAGCGCCATCAACTGCGGAATGAGGGTGGTGACGTCGTTCGGCGCGTGTTCGGCGTCGAGCAGGAGCCAGTCGAAGCCGATCACACCGAGCATTTCCGTGACGATCGGGCTCGCCAGCGACGACCAGCAACCGATCATCTTCTCGCGGTTGCGTACGGCCTGACGGAATCCATTGGGCAAGGGCTGATACGGCGAGGATGCGGTCATGGCTTGTCCTTCGGCTGGGTGTTCAGGGTAACGCGCGGGCGATGAACCGGCATACCGCGCGATGCGCTGTGTTATCGGTTGTCGTACATCAAGGCACAGGATATGCGCCAATCGACCCGCCTTGGTAGCCGCGTTAACCCGAATTTCGACGTGTAATGTGGCGGGGCGACCGTCAGCGCTAAGTTATACGATGACTGATCATTTGGGATATTCGTATGCACTGAGCGCAAGAAGCGTCGTGGGTGTCCAGACGCGGCGGGACGGAGATATCCGGGGCCAGAAAGGCCGGGTGACAAAGGTGAGCGCAAGATGGCGCCGCACTCACCTCCCGAAAAAGCTCACCGCAAAGCGGGGCTCACTGACTTTTCACGAAATCTGCGATCTGACCGTTCAGCAATGCCGGCGCCTGACGATGCGGAGAATGCCCGCAACCGTCGAGCTTCGCGAGCTGCGCATGGGCGACGTGCTGCCGGATCAGGTCGATCTGCGCCATCGTGCCGTACTCGTCGTCATAACCTTGAGCGGCCAGCAGCGGAGACGTAATCGAGGGCAGAACGCCGGTGATATCCCAGCGCCGAAAATCCGCGTTGAGCCAGATATCGTTCCAGCCGTAGAACGCGGAGTCGACATCCTCGTGATAACGCGCGAGCTTGCTCTTGAAGTCGGTTGTTTCGTAAGCGACCTTTGCTTCGGCGATTGCATCGACGGACTTCTGTTCGACGATCACATGCGGCGCGACGACAACAGCGCCGCCGAGCGCTTCCGGAAACGCTGCTGCATAGAGCAGCGCGATCGAACCGCCGTCGCTATGACCGACGAGCCACATACGGGCGCGTTCGGCATGGTCGATCTTTAATGCGTCGAGCAGAGCGGGCAACACGTCATGCGCCTGCCGATGCATGAAATCGACGGGCCACTTCACGCTGTGTTCGCGCGGCGTCGAGCGTCCATAGCCCGGACGCGAATACACGAGACCCCGAAAGCCCAGTGCATCACACAACGACTGCGGCCAGTCTTTCCACATCGCGATCGAACCGAGCCCTTCGTGCAGAAACACGGCAAGCGGCGCCTCGGTGCGCTGCGGGTTCAGCCACTGGTACTCCAGACGCAGCGCGCCGCGCCCGGCAGTGGCAGGCAGCTCCGTGAAAGCGATCGAAGCAGGCGAGTGGATAGTCAGGCGATCCATTGGACAGGTCACAAAAGAGTTGGGCAGCTTTTCATCGCGTATTTTGAGCCCGTCAGGCTCCATGTAAATCAAGGCACGTCACGCAGCTTGAAACGCTGGATCTTGCCTGTCGCCGTCTTTGGCAGATCTTCGACGAACAGGATTTCGCGCGGATATTTATGCGGCGCGAGCCGTGCCTTGACGAACGCCTTCAGTTCGGCAGCGAACGCATCGGTAGCGGGCGCAGCATGCTTCAGCACGACGAACGCGCGGATCTTCGTCAGCCCGTCGCGCGTCACGCCAACAACGGCCGCTTCGAGCACATCGTCGTGCTGCATGAGCACCATCTCGACCTCGATCGGCGACACGTATTGTCCGCTAACTTTCAGCATGTCGTCGCTGCGGCCCGCATACGTGTAGTTGCCATCCGGCAGTCGACGGTATTTGTCGCCACTTTTCAGCCAGTCGCCAAGAAACGTCGCGCGCGACTTCTCGCGATTGCACCAGTACATCAGCGCGGCGCTCGGCCCCTTGATGTAGAGGTCACCGATTTCGCCGTCGGGAACCGGATGCCCGCTTTCGTCGCGCAGTTCGATCTCGTAGCCCGGCACTGCGGTGCCCGTCGTGCCGTACGCGACATGACCCGCGCGGTTCGACAGGAAGATATGCAGCATCTCGGTCGAACCGATGCCGTCGAGAATCTCGCAGCCGAACCGTTCCGTGAAATGCTCGCCGGTCTCGCGCGGCAACGCTTCGCCCGCGGATGTGCAGACTCGCAGCCGCACGTCCGCGCGCGCCGGCAGATCGGGTGACGCCAGCATGCCCGCGTAGAGCGTCGGCACGCCGTAGAAGATCGTCGGCTTATGGCGCGTGAGTTGTGCGAAGACGGCCTCGGGCGTCGGGCGCGCGGCCATCAGGATCGCGGTCGCGCCAACCGAGAGTGGAAACGTCAGCGCGTTGCCGAGACCGTACGCAAAGAACAGCTTCGCCGCTGAATAAACGACGTCGTCTTCGCGGATGCCGAGCACGCGTTTGCCATAAAGCTCGGCTGTCCAGTACAGGTTCGCGTGCGTGTGGACAGTGCCTTTCGGCTTGCCCGTCGAGCCGGACGAGTACAGCCAGAAGGCGATGTCGTCGGCGTTGCTCGCGTACGGCGCGGCGCGTGGCGTGGCCTCTTCGATCATGCGGCGGAACACGTGTCCTCCAGGCAGATCGTCGTTCTGCGGTTGCGAGACCACGAGCACGCAGCCTTCGTTCGACGTACCGGCGAGCGCCTGCGCGATCGTCGGCAGCAGTGCGCCTGTCGCGATGACGGCGCGTGCGCGGCTGTGATCAAGCATGTACGTGTAGTCAACCGGCGTCAGAAGCGTATTGGCGATGACCGGCACGACGCCCGCATACAGGGCGCCGAGAAAGGCGACGGGCAGATCGGTCGTGTCGTGCATCACGAGCAGGATGCGTTCCTCGGCGTGAATGCCGAGCTTCGTCAGCGCGCTCGCGAAACGGCGTGCCTGCGTTTCGAGTTCGCCGTAGGTCGTGACGCCGGTGTCGTCGATATACACGGCTTTCGACGCGCGTGCCTCGTTTAGCGCGAAAAGGTGCGTCGCGAAATTGAAGTGGAACGGCGGTGCGTCGACGGCGGGTTGACCGTTTGCAGCGGCCGGCTCAACAAGGGCTTCCATGCGTGTCTCCTGACGTGGGCGACGCCTGTCCGGCTGGGCGGGAGCGGCCGTCATGCGTTCTTTTGCCGGTTACTGGCGGATAGGGTGTTGCGTGTTGTTTCAGCGTTCTGCAGCGGATCCGGCTGCAGCCCGGTTTTAGCCAGGTTCAGTTCAGTCAGGGAAACTGCCGGTCGCCTGCTGAACGGTGTCGTTCGTCGCCAACGGCGCCTGGATAGCCGCGCGGCGATGATAGAAATTCAGCGCGCGCACGCCGCCAAGTTCTTCTCCGCCGCCTGCCCGGCCCGGGCCGCCGTGCAACGACATCGGCATGACGTTACCGTGTCCGGTCTGGCTCTGCGCCACCGACGGCGAAATTGCGTGGACGCGGCCATGCGTATCGGCGAGTTCCAGCGCGATTCGCGCAAGACGCGCTTCATCGTTCGAATACACCGACGCGACGAGCGAACCATGCCCGCGTCTTGCCAGCGCTATCGCGTGCGCTTCTTCGAGCGTCGCGCTGCCCGAAGTTGCAACTTCGTAAGCGCATAGCGTCGCTACTGGACCAAACACTTCGATATCGTGGATGCGCGTGGCCTTGTCCGCATCGTCGACGACCAGCAGGTGCGGCGCGACGCACGCAGCGACAGACGGATCGGCATCGACGAGTTCGACCTTCGAGCCATCGAACGCGACGCGCGCTTCTTCGCGCAACGCCGCGATGCCGGCGCGCACGTTGTCGTACTGCTCGCGGTTGACGAGCGCGCCCATCCGCACTGCTTCGTTGCGCGGATTGCCGACGGTGATCTTTGCGAGCCTGGCGACGAGCGCATCGGTGGCTGCGGCGAGATGCTGCTTCGGCACGAACGCGCGACGGATCGCCGTACATTTCTGGCCGGACTTCACCGTCATTTCGCGTACGACTTCCTTGATGAAGAGATCGAACGCCTCGGTGCCCGGCGCTGCATCGGCGGCGAGGATCGCGCTGTTCAGGCTGTCGGCTTCGACATTCAGGCGCGCGCCGTGCTCGATGAACGCCGGATGCGCGCGCAGCTTCGCGGCGGTTTCAGCAGAGCCGGTGAACGAGACGACATCGAACGCGCCGATCTGGTCGAGCAGACCTGCCGAGCTTCCGCAGATCACCGACAGCGCGCCCTCGGGCAGAATGCCCGCCTTCACGACATCCGCAACCATGCGTTGCGTGAGCCACGCAGTAGCCGTCGCGGGCTTGATGATCACCGGCACGCCGGAGAGCAGCGCGGGTGCCGCCTTTTCCCACAATCCCCACGACGGAAAATTGAACGCGTTGATGAAAAGCGCGACGCCGCGCGTCGGCGTCAGCACGTGTTGCGTGGTGAAGGATTTGTCCTTGCTGAGACTCACCGTGGCGCCGTCGCGCAGCGCGTGCACTTCGCCGAGCGTCGCGCCGAGTTTCGCGTAGTACGACAGCGTGAAAATACCGCCGTCAATATCGACCGCCGAATCGTTCTTCGTCGTGCCGGAGTTGGCGAGCGCGATTGCGTAATAGTCGTCGCGATTCGCCTGCAGCACTTTCGCGACTTCCGCGAGCAGGGCGGCGCGCGCCGCGTAGGTCAGGCCGCGCAGCGCGGCGCCGCCTTTTGAGCGGGCGTAACCGAATGCTTCGGACAGGTCGAGACCTTGACTGGAGACGCGCACCAGCGCTTCGCCCGTCACCGGATCCGTGAGCAGCGTGCCTTTGCCGCCGCCCGCAACCCACTTGCCGGCGATAAAGTTTTCTAGCAGTTCGGTCATGAGATGCCCTTCTTGAGACGTCGGTGAACCGGTTCGCAACGTGACCTTCAACTGCCGCGGATAGCGCGGCGTGAATTGATGCGATGCAGCGTTGCGGCGGTCGGGAATACGCAGCGCGGCGAGCGTCAAGCCGCGGCTTCCTGTTTCGTGAACTGGATTGCGCCTTCAGGCAACAGATAGAGAACGAGCGCGCTACCGTTTGCGACTGTCGGCCGGTGAGCGGTGCCGGGCCCGTAGACGCACCAGCCAGCCGGATGACCGTCGAACGTCGCGCCCTCGGTGAGCGGGATGATCAAATCGATTTCACCATTCGGATGCACGTGATGCGGCCCGGCAATGTCAGTCATGCTGACGACGTCGACCGAAAAGCCGTGTGTTTCCGGCAGCGCCTTGAAGATGCGTCCGTAGCGGATGCCGCCGGCCTCGCGGTCGCACAGCCAGCCTTCCTTGACGCCGGCGCGGCACGCGGCGGCGAGTTCGGCATATGCCGTGCTGCTGGCGGAGTATTCGGCATTCAGCCAGTCGGCGAGATCCTGATCGAGCGCGCGGGCTTCGATCCGTTCAGTTACGCGGCCAATCAGCGTTCGGAAAGTATCGGGGGACATGCGTGTCTCCACCGCGCGTTGAGCGCGGATCGATGCCGTGGCGCGAGCGAGCCGCAGGTGCCTGGCAGTCTTGAAATGTGCATTAAACTTAGCGTGCGACAAACTGCATGTCAAGCACTATAATTCATCAAAGCCTGCCCAAAGGATGCATCAACATGAAACAAACCGCCGCCGCGCAGCCGGTCGAGCCCGCTGAGCCAGACGCTGCACCCGATGAATCGCGCGAGGTCCGCGATCCCTTTCTGGTCGGAATGGGCGAGCGCGTGCGGGTACTGCGCGCTCGCCGCGGCCTGACGCGCAAAGCGCTGGCGAAGGAAGCGGACGTGTCCGAGCGCTATCTCGCGAACCTCGAATCGGGTGTGGGTAATGCGTCGGTGCTGTTTCTTCGTCAGCTCACGAAGGCACTAAACTGCACGCTGGCCGAGATTGTCGGCGACGAAACGACCTCGTCGGCCGACTGGCTGCGCATCCGCGAACTGCTTTATGGCCGTGACCACGACACGCTGAAGCGCGCCCGCGTCGCGCTCGAGGAAATGCTCGCGACCGCGCCGCAAGACCCGAACCGCCGCAACCGGATCGCGCTGATCGGCCTGCGCGGCGCCGGCAAATCGACGCTCGGCCGGATGCTCGCCGACGAGCTGAAGATGCCTTTCGTCGAACTGAATCGGGTGATCGAACAACTGGCCGGCTGCCCGCCCGCCGAGATCCACGCGCTATACGGAGCGAGCGCTTACAGGCGCTACGAGCACCGCGCGCTGGAAGCGGTGATTCAGGAGCATCCTCGCGCGGTGATTGCGTCTCCGGGCGGTCTGGTGTCGGAGCCGACCACCTTGAATGCGCTCCTCGCGCACTGTTTCACGGTCTGGCTGCAGGCCACGCCGGAGGAGCACATGCGGCGCGTCATCGCCCAGGGCGACCTGCGGCCGATGTCCGGCAACAAGGAAGCGATGGACGATCTGAAGCGCATTCTGGAAGGTCGTGGCGAGTTCTACGGCCGCGCCGATATGACGTTCGATACCAGCGGCAAGCCGTTGGCCGAATGCTATCTGTCGCTGCGGGACCGGCTGGCGGCGCGCATCGCTTCCGAGTGATGATCCGGGCGGGGAAAAGTGCACGATGAGACATGCCCGGGAAAACCCGCAATAGGCACTAAAGTGCTTTACTCGACATGAAAGATGCACTATCGTACATTCAACCAGCCCGCAATGTACGAAGGAGACATCCATGTCAGTCGCTCAGTCAGTAGAGCAGGGAGCCGCATCAGGCGCCACGCCGGTCAGCCAGACAGCCGGTTCTTCGGGGCCGGCTTCCGCCGCGCCGTCGGTGGGTCCGCGTGTCGATTACCGCACGGAGCCGTCGCGCTATAAGCACTGGTCGCTGACATTCGATGGTCCGGTCGCCACGCTCGGCATCGATATCGCCGAAGACGGCGGCATCCGCGAGGGCTACAAGCTCAAGCTCAATTCGTATGACCTCGGCGTCGATATCGAACTGCACGACGCCATCCAGCGCGTGCGCTTCGAACATCCGGAAGTGCGCACAGTCGTCGTGACGAGCCTGAAGGATCGCGTGTTCTGCTCCGGCGCGAACATCTTCATGCTGGGTTTGTCATCGCATGCCTGGAAGGTCAACTTCTGCAAATTCACCAACGAAACGCGTAACGGTCTCGAAGATACGTCGCGCTATTCGGGCATCAAGTTTCTCGCAGCAGTGAACGGTGCGTGCGCCGGCGGCGGCTACGAAATGGCACTCGCGTGTGATGAGATTTACCTGGTCGACGACCGCTCGTCGTCCGTCGCGTTGCCTGAAGTGCCGCTGCTCGGCGTATTGCCCGGCACCGGTGGTCTCACGCGTGTCACCGACAAGCGCAAGGTCCGCCACGACCGCGCCGATATCTTCTGCACGATCGTCGAAGGCGTACGCGGCGAACGCGCGAAGCAATGGCGTCTGGTCGATGAAGTGGTCAAGCCGAACGTGTTCAGGCAGACGGTAGAGGCGCGCGCGCTGGAACTGGCTGCGCAAAGCGACCGTCCGGCGGATGCGAAGGGCGTGACGCTGACGCGCGTCGAACGTCTGGATCGCGAAGATGGCCTTGGCTACGCGACCGTCGACGTCACGATCGATCGCGCTAAACGTACGGCGACGTTCACGGCGAAAGCGCCATCCGGCAACCAGCCCGCCGATATCGATGCAATCGTGGCAGCTGGCGCGAACTGGTGGCCGCTGCAGTTCGCACGCGAACTCGACGACGCGATTCTCTCGATGCGCACCAACGAACTCGAAATCGGCACGTGGATCTTCAAGACTGAAGGCGACGCCCGCGCGCTGCTCGCCACCGACGCCACGCTGCTGCAACACAAGGACCACTGGTTTGTCCGCGAAACGATCGGCATGCTGCGCCGCACGCTGGCCCGCATCGACGTCTCGTCGCGCTCGCTGTTCGCGTTGATCGAGCCGGGTTCGTGCTTTGCCGGCACGTTCGCCGAACTGGCTTTCGCGACCGACCGCACCTACATGGCCGCGCTCCCGAGCAATGAAGACGAAGAACCGGCGATCACGCTGTCCGACGTCAACTTCGGTCTGTATCCGATGATCACGGGCCAGTCGCGCCTCGGTCGCCGCTTCTATGACGAAACCGAACCGATGCAGGCCGCACGCGAGCAGATCGGCAAGGCGGTGAAGCCGGTCGAAGCCGAGCGCCTCGGCCTCGTGACCGCTTCGCCGGATGACATCGACTGGGCCGACGAAATCCGTATCGCGATCGAAGAACGCGCGGCGATGTCACCCGATGCGCTGACGGGTCTCGAAGCGAATCTGCGCTTCAACGGACCGGAAACGATGAACACGCGCATCTTCGGCCGGCTTTCCGCCTGGCAGAACTGGATTTTCAACCGGCCGAACGCGGTGGGCGAGAAGGGCGCGCTCAAGGTGTACGGCAAGGGCAGCAAGGCGCAATTCGATTTGAACCGCGTTTAAGACGCAATCGAACGAAATCAGTCCCCGCCCAACGATCTCGCGAAGTACGCGCTCAAGCCTTAAGGAAACGAACATGCCCACGATCAACTACAGCGAAAAGATTCCGAACAACGTCAATCTGGCCGACGACCGCACGCTGCAACGCGCGCTCGAACAATGGCAGCCGAACTTCCTGTCATGGTGGGGCGACATGGGTCCGGAAGGCTCGCATGGCTACGACGTCTATCTGCGCACGGCAGTCAGCGTCGATGCAGGCGGCTGGGCGCACTTCGATCACGTGAAGATGCCGGATTATCGCTGGGGCATTTTCCTCACACCTGGCGACGCCGATCGCAAGATCAACTTCGGCGAGCACAAGGGCGAAGCCGCATGGCAGGACGTGCCCGGCGAGCATCGCGCGAACCTGCGACGCATTATCGTCACGCAAGGCGATACGGAACCGGCATCGGTTGAACAGCAGCGTCATCTGGGGCTGACCGCGCCTTCGATGTACGACCTGCGCAACCTGTTCCAGGTGAACGTCGAGGAAGGCCGTCACCTGTGGGCGATGGTTTATCTGCTGCATCGCTACTTCGGCCGCGACGGCCGTGAAGAAGCGGATGCGCTGCTCGATCGCCGTTCCGGTGACGACAACAACCCGCGCATCCTCGGCGCGTTCAACGAACGTACGCCGGACTGGCTGTCGTTCTTCATGTTCACGTACTTCACGGACCGCGACGGAAAATTCCAGTTGTCGGCGCTGGCCGAGTCGGGCTTCGATCCGCTCGCGCGCACGACGAAGTTCATGCTGACCGAAGAAGCGCATCACATGTTCGTCGGCGAATCGGGTGTGTCGCGCGTCATCCAGCGCACCACGCAGGTGATGAACGAACTCAAGACCGACGACATCAACAAACTCCGCGCGGCGGGTGTGATCGATCTGGAGACGATCCAGCGTTACCTGAACTTCCATTACTCGGTGACGATCGACCTGTTCGGCGCGGATCATTCATCGAATGCCGCGACGTTCTATAGCTCGGGCCTGAAAGGCCGTTACGAAGAAACGAAGCGCGACGACGATCATCAGCTGAACGGCCAGAACTACAAGCTGCTCGATGTACAGGACGGCAAGCTGGTCGAACGCGAAGTCCCGATGCTCAACGCGATGAATGAAGTGCTGCGCGACGATTACATCAAGGATTCGGTGGCGGGCGTCGGGCGCTGGAACAAGGTGCTCGAAAAGGCTGGCATCGATTTCCGCATGACGGTGCCGCATAAGGCGTTCAATCGTCAGATCGGCACGTTTGCCGGCGTGCGTGTCGCACCTGACGGCCGTGTGATCAACGAAAACGAATGGAAGGCGAATGAAGCCACGTGGCTGCCGACGCCGGAAGACCGCGCGTACGTCGCATCGCTGATGGGGCGCGTCGTCGAGCCGGGCAAGTTCGCGAACTGGATTGCACCGCCGGCGATGGGGATCAACCGCCAGCCGGTCGATTTCGATTACGTGCGCTTCAACTGATTTATCCCAGCAATACCAGGTGCCCGGCGGTGTCGCGAACGATAGCGACGAAGCCGGGCGCAGGGGGAGACAAAACATGAACGGCCCAGCTCCGATCGCAGTCCTCAAGCAGCATCTGATCGACCCGGAAATCTGCATTCGCTGCAACACGTGCGAAGAGACCTGTCCTGTCGACGCCATCACACACGACTCGAATAACTACGTCGTGAAAGCCGATGTGTGCAACGGCTGCATGGCATGCGTGCCGCCGTGTCCAACGGGCGCCATCGACAACTGGCGCAACGTCCTGCAGGCCGACGCATACAGCATCGAAGAACAGTTCACGTGGGATGAACTGCCCGCGCAGAACACGACGGCCAGTCCTGTACTCGATGCAGTCGCGCCTCAAGCAGGCCCGGTGGACGATGATGCGGGTGACACGTCCGAAGGAATCGAAGTCGATACGATCCGGGGCTCGACGTTGCCGCCGTGGTCATCGGCCAGGCCCTATGTGAATCTTTATACGCATAAAGCCCCGGTGGCGGCGACGGTGGTCGGCAACTACCGGCTGACGGATGAGTCGACCGAAAGCGATATACATCACATTGTGCTGGATTTCGGAACGATGCCGTTCCCGGTTCTGGAAGGACAATCGATCGGCGTGTTACCGCCGGGTTCGAAGGAGGGCAAGTCGCATCACGCGCGGCAGTATTCGATCGCGAGCCCGCGTGATGGCGAGCGCAAGGGCTACAACAATCTGTCGCTGACGGTGAAGCGCGTCACGCAGGACTATCACGGCAATACCGCCGACGGCGTGTGTTCGAACTATCTGTGCGATCTGAAGAAGGGCGACAAGGTCGATGTGATCGGTCCGTTCGGTAGCACGTTCCTGATGCCGAATCATCCGAACTCGCATTTGCTGATGATCTGCACCGGTACGGGTTCGGCGCCGATGCGCGCGATGACCGAATATCGTCGCCGTCGCAGGCTGAAGGGTGCGACGGGCAAGCTGATGCTGTTCTTCGGCGCGCGTACCAAGGAAGAGTTGCCTTACTTCGGGCCGCTCGTGAATCTGCCGCGCGACTTCATCGATACGACGCTGGCGTTTTCACGCACGCCCGGTCAGTCGAAGCGATATGTGCAGGACGCAATGCGCGAACGCGCCGCGGATGTCGCGCAGATGCTGCGCGACGCCAACACTTACATCTATGTGTGCGGCCTGAAGGGTATGGAAGACGGCGTGTTGCAGGCACTTCGCGATATCGCGGAACAGAACGGACTTGAGTGGGAACCGTTGTGGCAGAAGCTCAAACGCGAAGGGCGCCTGCACCTCGAAACGTATTGAGATTTGTCAAAAGGTGAGTGTTTGCGGGAGCCGAGGAACGGTGCGCAACGTGGTGACGCGTTGCGCACCGTTTGTTTGGGACACTAACTTTTGCAGACTGTATCGCCTAACTGCTTCACGAGCGCGTCGAACACAATGCGCACGCGTTGGGGTACGGGTCCGCGTTGTGGCCGGTATACGTGGAGCTTCCAGGGTTCAGGTTCGAAGCGTCTCAGGACGCGGATCAGCCGTCCGGTCGCGATATGTGACCGCACGAGATACTCGGGACACTGACTGAACCCGAGCCCCGCTTCGGCCGCTTCCATTTCGATGCCTTGATCGTCAGTGATAAAGGCGGGCGCGCGCGGGATCAACTGTTCGTCGCGACTGAAAACCCACGGCCACGGACGACCCGTCGCGCGATCGATCAACACGGTCATGGGCATCGACGAGAGCGTCTTGAGATTTTTGGGCTCACCGACACGCGCCAGCAACTCCGGCGACGCAACCACCCAGATCGGCAAGCCGCCGACGTGTCGTGCGACAAAACGGTTGTCCGCGATCAAACCGACCCGCACACCGATATCGATCTGTTCATCGACCACTGCCGACGGAATGTCCGACAGTCGCAGATCGATGACGATTTCAGGATGCTGAATCGCGAGGTCGGCGAGCACGGGCATGACGTAGAGGCGTCCGAGCCCGGCTGCGACGGTAATCCGCACCGTTCCTCCACCTTCACCTGACGCCCCTGCGGCTTTTCCAAAGACGCCATCGACGGCGTCGAGTGCGGCCTGCGCCTCAATCGCGAAGCGTTCGCCATACGTCGTGATCTGCACGCGTCGCGTGTTGCGATGGAAGAGCGTTTCGCCGAGCGTTTCTTCGAGTTCGCGCACCGCGCGCGTCACCACCTGCGGCGAAGCGCCGATTCGCACAGCGGCATCGCGGAAGGTAGGCGCAGTCGCCGCCGCAACGAAAACGCGCAACAGGTCCAGTCGATTGAGCATGCAGACCTCTTCTGGTTAATTCCGTTTGACGGAATTGTGAATGCGTGATTATTCCATTTTATTCGACATTGGTTGCTTCCATACTGTGTTCACACCTGGCAAGACGGACATTTCGACGAAGTCGCCGGCGCTATTTTTCGCGGCCACGCGGCCGCTAACAGAACGGAGCACATCATGAATGCATCGAACAGCAACGGCGCGCGTACGCAGCGGCCGCTCGAAGGTAAAGTCGCACTCGTTACGGGCGCAAGCTCGGGAATCGGCCGCGCGTCCGCCATCGAACTTGCGCGGCGCGGCGCGAAGGTGGTGCTGGCGGCGCGCCGCAAAACGGAACTCGACGAACTCGTGAAGGTGCTCGCCGAAGAGGGCGCGGATGCTGCCGCTGTTACCGTCGACGTCACGCGCGAAGCGGACATCAAGAACATGGTGCAGTTCGCCGTCGCGACATATGGCCGACTGGACATCGCTTTCAACAATGCAGGCGTCGAAGGCGTGTTCGCGCCGCTGGTCGAGCAGAACGCCGAGCGCTATGACATGGTGTTCGAGCCGAACGTGCGCGGGGTCTTCAACTCGATGAAGTACGAGGCCGAGGTGATGCTCGCGCAAGGGACAGGCACGATCATCAACAACGCGTCGATGGGCGGCGTAATCGGGTTCGCCAACGCGTCGCTGTATACCGCGACCAAGCATGCGGTGATCGGCATGACGAAGACTGCATCGATCGAGTGGTTCCGCCGTGGCGTGCGCGTGAATGCGTTGAGCCCGGGTCTGATCGAGACGCCGTTCCATCATCGTGGCATCTGGCCTTCGCCTGAAGCGCAGCGGGAGTTTGCCGCTGCTTCTCCAGCGGGGCGCTTTGGCACGGCGGAGGAGATGGCTACGATCGTCGCCTTCCTGGCCTCGGACGATTCGACGTATGTGTCAGGGCATGCGCTGGTTGCGGATGGGGGGTATACGGTCGCGTAGGGATGGACCACGCGAGATATCCCGCAGGAAGCCGGACACTTTCGCCAGCCCGGCTTCCAGCACTTCGCGGCTGTTCGTATAACCGATGCGCACGTAGCCTTCCATATCCATCGCACTGCCGGGCGTGAACATCACGCCGGTTTTTTCGAGCAGCGCCACGCAGAAGTCGCGGGACGTCATGTCGAGATCGAAGCGTACGAGCGCCGTCGTGCCTGACTTCGGTTTGACGTACGAGAGCAGAGGCTCCTTTGCGATCC
Organism: Paraburkholderia sp. GAS42; assembly: GCF_050436565.1. NCBI lineage: Bacteria > Pseudomonadati > Pseudomonadota > Betaproteobacteria > Burkholderiales > Burkholderiaceae > Paraburkholderia > Paraburkholderia sp. GAS42. Next base: position 25,413 of record NZ_JBNDML010000019.1, read on the forward strand.
ACGCATCGAGAATCGCAAGGTTCGTGCGCAGAATATCGTGGCTGCGCTTGATGATCGCGTCGCGGCTTTCAAGGGCAATGGAAGCGAACAGATCGTTCAGCATGCCGACGCTGATCGTGTTGTAGTCGCGGTGAATCTGTACGCGGTGGATCAGTTCCACCGGCGCGACGATCCAGCCCACGCGCAGGCCGGCGAGCGACCACGTCTTCGACATGCTGCCCGTGCCGATGCCCTTTCCGTACAGGTCGGCGATCGAGGCGGTGAAGCCGTCGCCCTCCTGATCCGTGCCGCGATAGACCTCGTCGCACAGCACCCAGGCGCCGCACGACCGCGCGATCTCGACGAAGCGTTCGAGGAGGGCGCGGTCCATCAGCGAACCCGTCGGGTTGTTCGGATTGTTGATCGCAATGACGCGGGTGTTGCTTTTGACGAGACGCTTCAACTCGTCGAGATCCGGCAGGAAACCGTTTTCTTCACGAAGCGGAAGGATGTCGACGTTCGCGCCGTAGCTCGCCGGAATCGAATAATGCTGTTGATACGTCGGCAGCACGGAGATCACGTGATCGCCGGGTTCGACGAGCGTTTCATACACCAGCGCGTTTGCGCTGATCGCGCCGTGCGTGATCAGCACATTCGGTACGTTCTGCTTTTCGTACAGCGACGCAACGTTCGAGCGCAGCCGCTCGGTGCCGTCGATGGCGCCATACGTCAGCTTGAGCGGCAGCATCTCGCCGAGGATGGTGTCCTGCCTGCCGGACATGCGCAGCAGTTCCTCAACCGTCAACGATTCGACGCAGGTTTCCGCGAGATTCAACTCGCAGCGGTTCTCGTAGAGATCCATCCAGCGTTCGACACCGAATTCCCTGATTTTCATGACTTCCGTCCTCGATTGAAGAAGCGCACATACATCATGCCGTGATCAACGGTCGCGGCGGCGCGCGACCTCCAGGCATCGAGTATAGACGAAAAGTCTATTGTGGACTTTAAAGAATCATCCGGAGCGCGCGATGTCGATCAGCCCGCACAACATCACGCAAGATCGAGCGTGCCGGTCAGATCGCCGGGCGGCGTCATGTTGTTCTGCGCGAACGCCCGATCACGGGCGACGACGCCATCGAGCGGCACCAGTCCGTGCACGCGCGTAATCAGCCGCAGAATCGAGTTGGTGTCGTAGACGGTGTGATCGACGTAACCCTTTTTCGCAAGCGGCGACACGACGAGCGTCGGAATGCGCGAGCCCGGGCCCCAGCGGTCGCCTTTCGGTGGCGAAACCGGATCCCACCAGCCGCCGTTCTCGTCGTGCGTGACAATCACGACGGTGTTCGCCCACAGCGGGCTGCGCTGCAGATGATCGATGACGTTGGCGATGTGACGGTCGCCCGATTCGACATCCGCGTAACCCGCGTGCATGTTCAGGTTGCCCTGCGGCTTGTAGAACGTGACGGCAGGAAGACGTCCTGCATCGATGTCGGCGATCAGAAGGTTCGTCGACGCGTCGTCGCCCGTGCCCGCGTCGCGCAGATGTTTCCTGCGCGCATCCGTGCCGGGCGCGAAATTGACGAAATAGTTGAACGGCTGGTGGTGATACTGGAAGTCGGGGACGGCGCCCGTGTCCTGATGATCGAGCGCGTACTGCCACGCGCCGCTGTACCACGCCCAGTCGACGCCCTTATCCGACAGCCGGTCGCCGATCGTCGCGTAGGTCTGCGGCAGCAGCACCTTCGGATTGGACGGGTCCGCGCGATTCGGGTCACCGCCTTCCGCAGGCCGTACGCTGCTCGGCATGTAGGGCGGCGCCATCGTGTTGACGGCGTAGCCGTCCGCGGTGAAGAGACCGTCGTTTTCATACTTCGGCGGCCCGTTGAGCGCCGACGCCGGGGAATCGGCGGCGAGCTTCAGTCGCGTGCCTGTCGGGTCGTCACCCACGACCACCGACACCAGTTTCTTCGCGGGGCTGTTATGCACATCCGTATAGAAGGGCGCCTGCGCCGAAATCAGGAAGATATGGTTGAGCCACGAGCCGCCAAAAGCCGCCATGAAGAAGTTGTCGCACAGCGTGTATTGCTGCGCGAGGCTCCACAGACGGAGTGAATCAGCCGAGTTTCGATAATGACCCATCACGAGCCCGCCCGAGTCCGCCCACGCGGCGAACTGGTTGTTGCGCCCGGCGTTGATCTGCATCTGGTTCTGATAGAAGCGATGCACGAGGTCGCGCGTGATGACGCCGTTCGGCAGTGGCGTGCCGTGCGCGTCGGCAATCCGGAACGGACCGTTGGGCAGGCCAGCGATGTCGCGCTCGGCGATCATGTAGCGCTTGCCGTCCACTTCCTGCGCCTGTGGCACGAGACCGCCCCAGATCTTCGGCAACTGCGGTAACGGCGTCTTGCCGTCGCGGTCAAGTTGTACGTAACGCTCGGCGGGCACTGCGTCGAGCGGATGCTGCACGCCCGGGAAGTTGCCGTACAGATTCGCGAAGCTGCGATTTTCTGCATAGATCACGACGATGTGGCGAACCTGATCGTTCAGCGCGGCGTTGAGCCGGAGGTCGGCCGCGCTGAGCGGTCCGCCGCCGTTCGCCGATGTCTGCGCGGAGGTATGGCAGCCTGTCAGCGCCAGACCGATCCCGACCGCTGCGATGCCGGTCAGGACACGACGGCGGTCGGGATCGTCAGGCTGGTCTGCTGGCTGGGCATTGGCGGGAGGAAGAGTTGGGTCGTCGGGCTGCATCGGCGCGTCTCCTGACGGGTGGGCGGGTTGACTGCGGCATGATTGGCGGCTGCCCGGCGTCAGACAGAACCGCACGCGGAGCCGGGCGCGTGGAACCTGACGCGCCTCGTGCATCCTGACACTCGTTGCGGCATGTCCGCAACCGTCGATTGCCTGATCGTTGACGAGACCAAAGGGCTGACCGGAAAGCAACGTCGCGAAACCCGTCCATGAAAGGGGGCGCCCACGCCGACCCAGCCTGAGTCGACCCGGCGATCAATGGTGAGGATTTTCGGGAGTCTCGTAGCGTAATGGCTGATCTGCCCGCCCGGCGAGTTTTCTGCCATGAGCTTGGTGTGATCGCCTGCGATTCCGCAACGCGAAATATCGGGCGTGGGCAGCGATGGGAAAACCCTCTCCCCGCGAATGAATGGTCACGCGGAGAAGCCTTTAAACAAAGGCTCTCCGGGCGGTGTGCCCGACCACAATGTCGCACGGGTTGAGCCATCGGGGATCGCGAATATGTCTGCACATGAGGGCGGGTGGCGGATCCAGAAAGCGTCCGCTCCACTCGACGCTACAACCCGCTGCGGGACGGTCTATCGCGTTGAGGTGAGGTTTTTCGGGAGCACGCAACGGTGCAGGGATGACCTGTTCACGCAGCCCCACAAGCCCTCACAGCGCCCTTGACGCCACGCCCCGGGCCGCCTCGAATGCAACGGCCAAAATCTTTTTGCGCATAAAGGCGTCGCCTCAACCAGCACGCGTCACCGTCGCTCATCGCGAGCGATAGACGGAATAGCGGGCTCACAACGTAAGTGGGCGCTAACCAGGGCGGTTGCGTCAGCGGCTCTCATCAAGGCGTGCACGCCACCAGTCCCCGCAATTCATCGATATCGAACGGCTTCGCCAGAATCGGCACACCGAGGTGCCGGGCGCGTTCGAGTTCGTCGGCGTAACCGGTCATGAGCGCGATCCGCTGGTCCGGCCATGTCCGTTTCACCCGCTCCGCGAGATCGATCCCGCTCAGGCGGCCGGGCATCTGGATGTCGGACAGCACGAGATCGAACGTGTCGCCTGCATTGAGCGTATCGAGCGCGGCGTCGGCGGTCGGCTCGTGACGCACCTTGCAGCCGAACACTTCCAGCACGGCGGCAACGCCCGCGGCCACATCGTCGTTGTCTTCGACGAGCAATACCGTGCCCTGCGTTGCGTCCGCACTGGAGGGCGCAGGAGGTGCAACGGGCTGAAGCGGAACCTGCTCACCCTGATAGCGCGGCAGATAGAGCCGCACGGTTGTGCCGCGCTCCGGCACGCTGTCGATGCGTGCCGTCCCGCCGGCCTGTTCGCACACGGCCAGCACCTGCGCGAGTCCGAGGCCTGTCCCTGCGCCGCTGAACTTCGTCGTAAACAGCGGTTCGAACGCGCGCTTCAACACGCTCTCCGTCATGCCTTCGCCGTCGTCCGTGAGCGATACCAGCACGTATTCGCCATCGGGCAATTGTGTGTCGCTCGCCGTCAGGCGCACGTTCTGGCCGCGAATGGCGAAGCGTCCGCCAAGCGGCATGGCGTCGCGCGCGTTCACGGCAATGTTGATGATCGCAAATTCGAGTTCGGTCGCGTCCGCGAACACCGGCCACAAATCAGACACCACCTGCATGCTGACCTGCACCTTGTCGCCGACGGCGGTCTGGATCAGATGCGTCGCGGCTGGCAACCAGCTGGCGAAGTCGATGGCGTCCTGCTTGAGCGGCTGCTTGCGGGCGACGCTCAGGAGTCGCCGCGCCAGCGACTGCGCGCCGACCGTCGCGCGCTCGACCGCCACCACTTCGCGCTCGAGATTGTTGAAGCCTTTGCGACGCGCGAGCCCCATGTTGGTCGAGACGACCATCAGCAGATTGTTGAAGTCGTGCGCGACGTTGGCGACGAGGTTACCGAGTGCGCCCATCCGGCGCATCTGCCGGCTCGACGCTTCCGCGGAAAGACGCATTGCCACTTCGGCCTGCCAGCGCTCCCACGCGATCTGCTCGGCGCGCAGTTGCCGCAGCGAGAACAGCACGAGCACGCATACCGCGAAGCACGGCACGGCGGTGATCGCTGCGATCAGCAAATAGTGATGCCACCACTCGTCGAAGATCGCGTCGGTGGCATAGCCGGTCACGACATAGAGCGGATAGCTGCCGACGCGCCGGAACGACAGGAGACGATCCACGTCATCGACCGTCGACGTCATGCGCAGGCGGCCGAACAGCAGGCCGTCGTGCAGCGCGCGCGTGAACGGCGTATTCGCGGCGGGCATGACGCCCGGCCTGGCTTCGGGATAGCGCAGCAGAATACCGCCATCACGGCGATAGAGGCCGATGGTCACAGCCGGATTGTCGCTAACGAGTTCGCGGTAGAAATCGGCGAAATACTTTCGTTGCAACGCAATCGATACGACGCCGAGAAACTGGCCGTCATTGATCGCCGTGCGGCCCGTGTTCGTCACGAAAACGTCAGCCTGGCCGATGACCCCGCGCAGCGGCAGTGAGAAATATGGCTCGGGCCGGATCGCGCGCGCGGAGAGAAAGTCTTCGCGATTCGCCACCGACGCTTTCGGCACCGGGTAGTAGCGGCTTGACGCGAGCACATCGCCTGTTTCGCCGAATACGGAGATCGCGGCGATCTGCGGAAAGTCACCGCCGATGGCACTCAGCCGCCGATGTATCAGCGCTTCATGAGCGCGGATTTCGGCGTCGTCGCTGTCGTCGAGCAGATCGATGATGCGCGTCGCCATTTCGTTGTTCAGATCCAGCACCTTCAGCGCGTGTTCCTGTGCAACCCGCACGAGGCGATCAGTCACATCGTTCGCGTCGATCGTGCGGCGCTGATAGTCGTAGTACCCATAGCCGATCAGGCAGACCAGCGGGATCAGCACGGCTGCCGCGAGGACGACCTGAAGGATACGGCGCGTCGCTGCAAAATTGCGCGACGGGAGGGGCAGGTCGAGTGCCGAGGACTCGGTAGGACGCAAGCTCGCTCGCTCCCGTGGTGACGAAAGGGATATCGTACCCGGTACTCGACCGTCAGGAGCGGTTGACAGGCCGGGAGCGTGCGATCCCCTGGCGGCCTGAAGGTGAGAGGGTTCGGGAGCGTTAGCGCAACCGTTTCAAGGCGACAGGTGAGAACATCCGGGACCCGTCGGCCGGTGAGCCGCGCCGGCCGGCGCGGTTCACCCTGGCATCGCGAACAGGGTTATCAGGCGCTCGCAGCGGGATGCGTTTCCTTCTCGCGTTCAGCGAGCCACGCGCGCCATCCGCCGGTGTGCGTGATGTCGATGGCATCGTCGAGACCTTGTGATTCGCAGATGAAACCCGTTTCCCAACTGCCGTCCGCGAGTTCGACCTTGCCGAGTCCGAGCGGTGCGGCAATGCCGGTCAGGAACGAGCCGAGTTCAGCGCTTGACAGGTCCCAGACTTCGACTGCGATCGCGGCGCCTTCCTTGTCGACGCGCACCATGCCCGGCCGTGCGATGCTGCCGCCGGCCAGCGCGTAGAGACGGTAGTGCGGCGCGCTCAGCGTCGCTTCGACGAGGCGCGCACCGCGGCGCTTCAGTTGCCCATTGAGCGGCAGACCATCGAGGTGCGCGCCGCACACCACCACGCGCGTACGGTCATGACGTGCAACACCCACAGGCGCATCGAGGTCGCACGAGACGCCGCCGACGAGTGGCAGTTTGAGCGTGCGTTGCAGGTCGTCGGCGACGCTGAGCAGGTACTGGTCGGTGAACGCGCGACCGAACAGCGTGATGCCCCACGGCAGACCGTTCTTCATGAACCCGATGGGCGCGGCAACGGCTGCGTAGTCGAGCAGGTTCATGAAGTTGGTGTAATAGCCCAGCAGCGAATTTGCGCCGATCGGGTCGCGCTCCAGTTCGGCGAGCGTCACCGGGCGCGGGAACGACGGCGTCAGCACCAAGTCGACGGTTGCGAGCACCGCGTCGCAGGTCTTCTTGAGCGCCTGCAGACGGTACTGCGCACGGAATGCATCGACGGCGGTCGCGCCGGGCGCTTTCGCCAGTACGTCGCGAATCACGGGCAGCACGGCGTCGGGTTGCGTTTCCACCAGTTCGCCCGCGACGCTATAGCGCTCCGCGACCCACGGTCCTTCGTACAGCAGCTTCGCGGCCTCGACGAACGGCGCGAAGTCGATCTCGACGGCCTCGCCGCCCATCGCTTCGAGCGTCGAACGCGCGTACGCGAACAGCGCCGGGCTTTCGTCGCAGCCGGCGAATTCGGGATCGCGCGGCACGCCGAAACGGAAGCGCGCGATCTTGCCGAACGCCGCGCCGTCATTCCATTGCGGATTGGCGCGGCTATAGGCGTCGGCGGGGTCTTCCTGCGCGGTTAGCGCGAGCAGCTCGCTGGCTTCGCGCGCGGTCGCGGTGAGGAACGTCACGCAGTCGAGCGTGCGGCACGCGGGCACGACACCTGACGTCGAAAGCAACCCCTTTGTGCCCTTCAGGCCGACGAGGTTGTTCAGCGCGGCGGGCACGCGTCCCGACCCGGCGGTGTCGGTGCCGAGCGCAAAGCTCGCGACGCCGAGCGCCACGGCCAGCGACGATCCCGAACTCGATCCGCCTGACGGATATTCCGGCAACACGCTGTTGCGGCATTTACCGTAAGGCGAGCGCGTGCCGTTCAGGCCGGTCGCGAACTGGTCGAGATTGGTCTTGCCGAGCGGCACCGCGCCGAGCGCGATCAACTGCTCGACGAGCTTCGCGGAGGCGGCCGGCGTGTACGCAAATGCAGGGCACGCGGCCGTCGTAGGAATGCCGGCGAGATCGATGTTGTCCTTGATCGCGAACGGAATGCCATAGAGCGGCAACGATTCGATGTCGCGTGTTTCGAGCGCGGCGAAGTACGGTTCGAGTTCCGCGTCGCTCAGCAGATGAATGAACAGGTGATAGTCCGCGTTCAATGCGGCGGCGCGCTCGCGCAGCTCGCCGATCAACTGGCGCGGCGTCTTCTGTCCTGCGCGGTACGCCGCGCGCAGCGTCGGCAGACGCATATCGAAGGAAGGCATGCCGGCTCCTGTTTCCGGGTTCGTTTGTGTGCTCATGGTCACGGCTTCAAGGTTCATCCGCGCCCGATCACCACGACGCGCTGGCCTGCACGTACCGGCGAGCCAGGTGCGACGTATACCTCGTCGATGACGCCCGCGCACGGTGCCGTGACCGAGATTTCCATTTTCATCGATTCAATAATCAGCAGCACGTCGCCGGTCGCGACTGTCTGGCCCGGGTTCACGTGCACCTGCCAGAGGTTGCCCGCGATCTCGCTGTCGACGGCGATCTGATGGTCTTCGAGCGGCGTGGTATCCGCGTCGTCGGCGACAGGCGGTTCCAGCGTTTCTTCCGCGCTCCCCGCTTCGTGCCAGCGTTGACGTTCTGCCTGAAACGCCGCCTGCTGACGCGTGCGGAATGCGTCGATCTCGCCCGCTTCGCGATCGAGAAATCCCTGATAGTCCGCGAGCGACAGTTCCGTCTCTTCGATCTTCAGGGGATAACGGCCGAGCGGAAAGTCGGCGCGAATCTGCAGCAGTTCACCGGCAGGGACTTCGTAGAAACGGATCTGGTCGAAGAAGCGCAGCAGATAGGGGCGTCCCGCAAAATCCGCGGTCTTGCGGAAGCGATTCCACATCTGCAGCGTGCGGCCGACGAACTGATAGCCGCCCGGACCTTCCATGCCATACACGCACAGATAGGCGCCGCCGATGCCGACCGAATTTTCCGCCGTCCACGTGCGTGCCGGGTTGTACTTGGTCGTCACGAGCCGGTGGCGCGGATCGAGCGGCGTCGCGACCGGCGCGCCGAGATAGACGTCGCCGAGACCCATCACGAGATAGCTCGCATCGAAGACGATGTTCTTCACGGCATCGATCGAATCGAGATCGTTGATGCGGCGGATGAACTCCAGATTGCTCGGGCACCACGGCGCATCCTTGCGCACGGTCGTCATGTATTTGTCGATGGCGAGCTGGCACGCCGGATCGTCCCACGACAGCGGCAGATGCACGACGCGCGACGGCACGCGCAGATCCTGTTGCAGCAGCACGCGTTGCCATGTGCTTTCGACGGTCGCCAGCAGCTTTGCGAGCGGCAGGCGTTCGGGCTGATAGTGAATCTGCAGCGAACGGATGCCGGGTGTCAGGTCGATCACGCCATCGAGGTCGAGCGCTTCGAGCGATTGCATCAGCGCGTGGCCGCGAAAACGCAGCACGAGGTCGAGTTCGGCCGGTCCGATTTCGAGCAGCAGATGCGTGTCGCCTGAAAGACGCGCGACGAGACGTTCGCGTTCAGCGCCGATGTCGAGGACGATCGGCGAATCCAGCGTGGGTGTTTCGTTCGCGTGCGTTACCGTGAGCGGCGTCGCATCGGCATGGGCTTCCAGCGTCGCGGTTTCGTGATTGCGTGCGACTGCGGCGGCGCGTGCCATTGTGATATCGACGGGAACGAAGCGCACCTTGTCGCCGGCTTTGAGCTGACCGATTTGCCAGAGGTCGGCTTCGATGATCGTCACGGGGCACACGAAGCCGCCAAGGCTCGGACCATCGGGCCCAAGAATCACAGGCATATCGCCGGTGAAATCGATCGCGCCCACCGCGTAGGGGTTGTCGTGAATGTTCGACGGATGCAGACCCGCTTCGCCGCCATCCTGACGGGTCCATTCCGGCTTCGGGCCGATCAGGCGCACGCCCGTGCGGCTCGAGTTGAAGTGGATCTCCCATTCGGTCGCGAGGAAGCGCTCGATGTACGGCACGCTGAAGTATTCGGGCGCACCGTGCGGGCCGTAGATCACGCGCAGGACGCGCACGTTTTCCAGTTGCGGGGTGAGCGTTGAAGGCAACGTTGCGCCCGCGCTCTGATCTGCAAGCGGCTGAAGGTGCAGCACGTCCCCGGCACGCAACGCGCGGCCGCCGTGTCCGCCGAACTGGCCGAGCGTGAATGTGCTGCGGCTGCCGAGATATTGCGCAACATCGAGCCCGCCGCGCACGCACAGATACGCGCGCGCCCCAGCGCCCCGGATCGTGCCGAGCGTGAGCGTTGTTCCTGCCGCGATGAACAGCGTCGTGTTCATCGGCTGCGCGATGTCATCGGTCGTGACAGGTAGCGTCGCGCCTGTGATGGCGATCACCGCATCCGTGTTGAAGCGCAACGTCGGCCCGCTCATCGTGATTTCGAGCGCGGCGGCTTGAGCGTCGTTGCCCAGCAGACGATTGCCGAGACGCAACGCGCGGTCGTCCATCGGACCCGACGGCGGAATACCGACTGCCCAATAGCCGAGACGCCCTGGGTAATCCTGCGCGGTCGTCTGTGTGCCGCCGCTCAGCACTTCGAACGTAGCGGCGTGATAGCGCAGGCCTTCCAGGCAACGCGTCCACGGTTCGCCGCTGGCGAACGGCGTGTCATCGAGAATCTGGCGCAGATAGCCGCGATTCGTTTCGACACCGTAAAGCCGCGTTGCACGCAAAGCTTCACCCAGCGCGTGACGTGCTTCATCGCGCGTTGGCGACCAGGCGATCAGCTTCGCGAGCATCGGATCGAAATACGGCGGCACCTCGCAACCGGCTTCGATCCACGTATCGATACGCAAAGCACGACCATCGGCCTCAGGAAATGCGACGTCGGTCAGTAGACCCGGACTCGGCTTGAAATCGCGGCCCGGATCTTCGGCGTAAAGACGCGCCTGGATCGCATGACCCGACGGCCGCAGATCGCGCGCGAGCATGTCGAGCGGCGCGAGCGTGCCGGCGGCCAGTTCGATCATCCATCGCACAAGGTCGACGCCCCAGACCTGTTCTGTCACGCCGTGTTCGACCTGAAGGCGCGTATTCACTTCAAGGAAATAGAAACGCTGCGCGAGGCTGTCGTACACAAACTCGACCGTGCCTGCCGAGCGATAGCTGACGGCCCGCGCGAGCTTGATCGCCGCGTCGCACAGTTCGTCGGCCATGCCTTCGGGCAGATTCGGTGCGGGCGTTTCTTCGAGCACTTTCTGGTTGCGTCGCTGCACAGAGCAGTCGCGCACGCCGAGCGCAATCGCGTGACCTTTGCCGTCGCCGAAAACCTGCACTTCGAGGTGACGCGCGCGCTCGATGTACTTTTCGAGGAACACGCCCGCGTCGCTGAAATTGTTCTGGCCGAGTCGCTTCACGACTTCGAACTGCGATGTCAGTTCGTCCGCCGAGCGGCACACGCGCATGCCGATGCCGCCGCCGCCCGCCGTGCTCTTCAGCATCACCGGGTAGCCGATGCGTTCCGCCGCGCTCAATGCCACTGCGATATCGTCGAGGAGGCCGGTGCCTTCGAGCATCGGCACGCCCTGTTCGCCGGCGATTGCGCGGGCCGTGTGCTTCAGGCCAAAAGCGCGCAACTGGTCAGGCGTCGGTCCGATGAACGCGATCCCGGCCGCTTCGCACGCCTCCGCAAACGCCGCGTTTTCCGACAGAAAGCCGTAGCCCGGATGAATCGCCTGAACACCTTCGGCGCGCGCGATACCGAGGATCTTGCCGACGTCGAGATACGTGGCGCCAGCCGCGCCTTCGCCGAGCCCGTGCGCAACGGTGGCTTCGATGACGTGACGGCTCGCGCGATCGGCTTCGCTATAGACGGCGACGCCCGCCACTTCGAGTTCGCGCAGTGTGCGCAGAATGCGGCAGGCGATGGCGCCGCGATTGGCGATGAGAACTTTCTCGAACATGAGAGGACGTGTCAGACATGGGCGGGTCGTCCCGCCACGTGGGCATGCATGCCGTGGTCGTCCGCGGCATGTCAGCGGTGCTGCGTTTAGCGCTTCGGCGAAGTGCGCTGCATCGGGAAAAGACGTTCCGCGCGCGCCTTCAGCATCGCGTAAAGCCAGTCACGCAAGGTCTTCAGTTCCATATCAGCAGCTCTGCGGGCGTCGGGTTGTACGCGTTACACGGGTTATTCAGCTGCGGACAGTTCGAGATCAGCACGATCACGTCCATCTCCGCGCGCATCTCCACGTACTTGCCCGGTGCGGAAATGCCATCTTCGAACGTGAGGCCGCCGCTTGCGGTGACCGGCACGTTCATGAAGAAATTGACGTTCGCGCTGATGTCGGTCTTCGACAGACGGCCGTCGTGTGCGCATGCGCGCAGGTAGTTATCGCGGCAGCTGTGCATGTAGCGCTTTTCGAGCGCATAGCGGACGGTGTTGCTTTCCTGCGCGCAGGCGCCGCCGAGCGTGTCGTGACGGCCGCAGGTATCCGCCACGATTGTCAGCATCGGATTGCCGAGGTTCGAATAGAGCACGGTGCTGGTCGTCAGATACAGGCTCTGCTGGCGACGCAGCGTGCGTTGCGCGTCGTAGCGTTCGCGCGGATCAGCGAGACTGTAGAACAGCGTATCGACAGCCTGATTGCCTTCGAGGTCGTGGATGCGCAGGGTCTGGCCGGCTTTGACTTCCTTGAGCCACGGTTCGCCGGCGGCGAGCGTTTCGCGGTAGACCGCTTCAGCGGGATTCTTTGTGCTTTCGGTGAGCGTTGTCGTCATCTGGCGTGCTCCGGTCAGAGGAAGAAGCGTTCGGTATTGATGAAGCCACGGCCGTTTTCGTCGCACGATGTGCGGCAGATTTCTGCGACCTGCGGGTCGGCTGCGCTGAGCGCCAGCTTGACCGGCTTCGGCGCGTATTCCGGATTCGGATCGAGCGGATGCTGGATCGCCGTCAGCACGACCAGCGTGTTCATCGGCGCGTACAGCTCGACGTAGTCGCCCGCTTTCGAATTGCCGGGAACGAAGCTCAATGCGCCTCTATCGGTGACGTCGACGCGGCTAAAGAGATTCAACGTCATCAGCAGATCGGAGAGGCCTAAACCCCATTTGCCGAGTTCGACCAGCAGGTTGTCGGTGCCATTGCGGAAGAACGCGTTGCGCAGTTCCTGATAGCGCCCCGTGCCGTATTTCTCGTGCACCTCTTCGGCATTCGAGATGCCTGCGAGCGTGTCATGCCAGCCGCACGTATCCGCGACGATCGCTGCAAGCACGCGGCCCATGTCGGAGTACAGGCAGTGACCTTTGGTGAGCTTTGCGGTGTGCTGGCACTTGAGCGTGTCGGGCAGGTTCAGGCGTTCGCTCTTCTCAGCAGCGTTGACCATCATCACGCTGACATTGGCGCCGCCGCGCAGATCGGTGATGCGCAGCAGCTGCCCACGCCTGACGATCAGCGACGTGTGGCCGCCGCCGGGCATGGTTTCTTCGAGTAGCAGATCCATGTTGAGTGTTCCTTATGCCGCGAGCACATCGACGCGCGATGCGCCTTCGACGACGGCCTTCGCCAGATGAAGCGCCGACGCCGAATCGCGGTTGTGTTCAAGCGGAATGTTGTAGGTGATACGCGCGCCGTACGCGCCGGGCGCCTGCGGATCGACGCGCACCTTGTCGAACACCAGCACGCGGCTGCCGAGCGCGAAGCCTTCCTTCAGGTCGTGCGTCACCATGAAAATCGTCAGGCCAGTTTCGCGCCAGAGCTTCAGCAGCAGATCCTGCATGTCCTTGCGAATGCCCGGATCGAGTGCGCCGAACGGCTCGTCGAGCAGCAGCACGCGCGGCTTCATCACCAGCGCCTGTGCAATCGCGAGACGTTGCTGCATGCCGCCGGACAGTTGATGCGGATACTTGTCGAGCGCGGCGCCAAGACCGACGCGTTCGAGCATCGAAACGGCTTCGTCCTGCGCCGCGCGGCGGCGCGCACCGAACAGACGCCCGGTGAACTTCGCATGCGGCAGCTCAAGGCCGAGCAGCACGTTGCGCATCACGCTGAGGTGATCGAACACCGAATAGCGCTGGAACACGACGCCGCGATGCGCATCCGGTTCACCAGGCAGCGGCTCGCCATCGAGCAGGATCTCGCCGCGTGTCACGCGTTCCTGTCCAAGCAGCAGACGCAGAAACGTCGATTTGCCGCATCCCGATGCACCGACCATCGAGCAGAATTCGCCCTGTTCGATCTTCAGGTTCAGACGCTCCAGCACGACCTGGTCGCCGTACTCTTTCCAGACGTTGCGGACTTCGATCATCGCGAACCTCCGCCGTACCACGGGAATGCCGCCTTCGTCAGACGACGCAGCGCTTCATCCATCAGCCACGCGAGCAGCGTGATCCACATGACATAAGGCAGGATCACGTCCATCGCCAGATAGCGGCGCACGAGGAAGATGCGATAGCCGAGGCCATCGGTCGAAGCGATTGCTTCCGCCGCGATGAGGAAGAGCCAGGCTGAGCACAATGAAAGCCTCAACGCGACCAGCAGACGCGGCAGCAACTGCGGCACGATCACGCGCAACATCAGCGTCCAGCTCGTGGCGCCGAGTGTTTGTGCCTTCACCCACAGCTCGTTCGGGATTTCGCGGGCGCGCTGCTGAAGATCGCGGATCATCATCGGCGTGATGCCGATCACGATCAGCACGACCTTCGACAGTTCATCCAGCCCAAACACGATGAAGAGAATCGGCAGCACCGCGAGTGGCGGAATCATCGATATCACCGTGATGAACGGCGACAGCGTGGCCGTGACGAGCGGAATGCTGCCCGTCAGGATGCCCGCCACCAGCGCGATCACAGCGCTCACGAAGAGGCCGATGCCGAGGCGTCGCAGGCTGGAGGCCGTATCGGCCCACAGCAGATGTTCGCCCGTGCGTTTGTCCTCGGTGAAGGCGAACTGTTTGACGGCGTCGGTCATCTGCGTGGCGCTCGGCAGCAGCTTGTCTTCAGGATTCGCCGCAAGCCGCAGCGACGAACCCGTGAAGTACACCGCGACCAGCACGATGAACGGCATGAGCAGCAGCATGAGCGCGCCGCTTCGGCTCGGGTGTCGGTTGATGAGTCGCATGGTGCGCCGTCTTTTCAGGTGGATCGTGGAGATCGTGGGTTTAGAGCTTGCCGTCCGCGGCCATGCGGACGTAGGTCGGATCGAAGCGCAGCTTCACGTTGCTCTTGCTGCCGACGATCACACCTTTGTCGAACGCCATGCCGACGGCATCCGGGTTCGGTGCGCCCTGACCGAGCAGACCGTGATCGAACGAGAACTTCGCGACGCGTGTCATCGTTTGCGGCAAGGTCGGGCTGGTTGCGAAAGCGAGCGCGTCCTTCGGCGTGTAGAAGAGCGCGGTCGTAGCCAGCTGGCCCTTGAAGCCGGCGAGATCGGTGCCCGAAGCCTTCGCCATCGACGTCAATGCGGCCGTGCTGTTCGCGTTGTTCGCCTTCATCAGCGCGAGCATTTCGAACCATGCGCCCGTGAGCGCCTTGCCGAGTGCCGGGTTATCCGCGAGCGTCTTTGTGTTGACCACCATCATGTCCATGATCTCGCCCGGGATCTTCGTGGAATCGAAGACTTCACTGACGTTCGGCTGCGCCTTCAGGTCGGCCAGCATCGGATTCCACGTGACGGCCTGCTTGACGGTCGGCGTCGCAAACGCCGCGGAGATGTCGGCGTCCGAGGTGTTGACGGTCTTGACGTCGCGTTCGCTCATGCCGGCGGATTCAAGCGCGCGGGCGAGCAGGTAATGCGACACGGAGAGTTCGACCAGGTTGATCGACTGACCCTTCAGGTCGGTGATCTTCTTGCCCTTGCCCTTGATGAGCACGCCGTCGTTGCCGTTGGAATAGTCGCTGACGATGAGCGCGGTCGAATCGACGCCGCCTGTAGCGGGAATCGTCAGCGCGTCCATATTGGTCATCGCGCAGCCGTCGAACTTGCCGGCGGTGTACTGATTGATCGATTCGACGTAATCGTTGAGCTGGACGACATCGACGTTGATGCCGTATTTCTTCGCCCACTTCGATACGATGCCCTGGGTTTTGGCTTCGCCCCACGGCATCCAGCCCGCGTAGATGGTCCAGCAGACCTTGAAGTCGGTTTTCCCGGCGGCGAATGCGGGGGTGGAGGCGAGAATGGAGAGAGCGGTGACAGCAGAGGCGAAAAGGCGGAGCTTGCGCATGGGGTTGACCTCGCAGGACGGTTTATCGACGGCAGGAGCGGCGCGACTCATCGCGTTCTCTCCCGGGCTTTTATCCCGCCGTGTAACCTCGCCTGAGGTCGACAACTCTCGGACCAGCGTCTGCGTGCAGTTAAGCGATGCAGACCGGAACCCTAGTCGTCCATTGCAAATTGTGACTACGTGCTAAACCGGATAGTGCGCCGGCTCCCGTGCATCGTACTAAGCGATAAGCGTGCCATGCCGGCGAGCCTTACGCCGTCGTGGATTGCGGTCGAGGTATGCACGAAGATGAAGCCTCAGCGGCATCGGCTCACGCCGCGATGCACGATTTGTGTGCATGCACAACGATCAACATGTCCTTACGGAGGTTGCAGCGATGGCACTCAATCGATTCAACGCGTACCCGTTTGCGTTTGCGTTTGCGTTTGCGCTGGCGATCTGCGTCGCGATACCCGCGCACGCACAGACGCAGACAGCGCCCGCAAATATCGCCAGCCTCTCGCAGGCGGAACAGAACCGGCAGGTTGTGCTCGCGTTCCAGGAGCAGTTCTTCAATCAGCACGACCTGAGCGCCGCGGACCGCTTCGTCGCTGAAAACTATGTGCAGCACAATCCGACCGTACCGGACGGTCGCAAGGCGCTTGTCGAAGTGTTCACGAAGGTGTTCGAGCGAAACCCGCAGGCGCGTTCTGATGTCGTCCGCTCCGCTGTGGATGGCGACCTCGTCTACGTGCATTTGCATTCCACACTGAATCCGTCTGATCGCGGTCGTGCGATCGTGAACATCTATCGCGTGACCAACGGAAAAATCACCGAGCATTGGGATGTGATTCAACTCATCCCGGAGCAGTCGGCGAATTCGAACACGATGTTTTGAACGACGACCAGAACGGAGCGTGCAGGCCGCGCCGCATTTGCTGCGGACCGAATCGATGAACCTGGTCGATGCTCAACGCATCAAACAGGTACCTGTCCCCCACATTTCACCTTTTTTCGGCGAATTGACTGACGCGTTCCCATGTGAAGATCAGGACGGCCGGTTTGAGCGCCACGCACTTTCGCGCGGCGTATGGCCGCTCAACAGGCTGACGATATCGATCGATCAGCCGCGCTTGACCCCTCGCAAGGAACTTCGTCGTGAAAGTCTCTACTTTTCTCGCGGCGTCGATGCTTGTCTGGCAGGGTTGTCTGCCAGCCGTATCGCACGCGCAATCCCAACTCAACGCCACCACGTCCTGGATCGGCAACAGCTTCGGCTTTGGCGACGGTAAATGGATGCAGCAGGACATCGAGGCGATCAGCGTCGCGCCCGATGGCACCGTGTACACCAACGCACCGTGGGACGAAAGCGGCAGCGAAATCGGCGCTTACCGTGCGGGCGACAAGATCGCTGTTGGCGGAAACACGCACGGCTGGGGCAACGCGGGCGGCGACGCGATCGCGACCAATCACACGTACCTGTACGCGGCCATGTCGATAGCCAACGGGAACAACGGGCTCGTCGGCGCGGACTTCCCGCCACGAGACCAGACGTGGTTCGGCATCACGCGACGCCTGCTTGCGAACATCGCAGTCGGCGCGCCGTTCGCGGGCGGCATCGGCAACAGCGCGAACGCGACGAAGAACAGCTTCATGCTGCTCCGCGCGGCCGCCGCTGGCGCCGATGCAGGCATTCGCGGCATGGCTGCAACCGATACCGAACTGTATGTGGCCGATACATACGGCAACCAGATCGTCGTGTTCGATGCACAGACGATGCAGCGATTGCGCTCGTGGAGCGTGCCGACGCCTGGCGGCATCGCGATCGATACCGATTCGACGGTGTGGGTGATCCAGGGTTACCTGTCGTCGAGCGGTGCTTCTGTTGCGCATTATTCGGCGAATGGCGCGGCGCTATCAGGCACGCTTCTATTGCCCGCATCGACATTGCCGACCGCCATCACGATCTCGCCATCCGGCCAGATTCTTGTCGCCGATAACGGGCCTTCTCAACAGATCCTTGCCTTCAACAAGATCGCCAACGGACAGACGCAGCAGGCCACATCGATCGGCACGCGCTCGGGCATTTTCCACGCGACAAAGGGTGCTGCAGGCGACATGCGTTTTAACGGCGTCACCGGCATTGGATACGACAGTTCAGGCAATCTCTACGTCGCGCAAAACAACTTTGGCCCGCGTCCATTCGGCTCGGGTTATACCGGCGACGGCGCGGTGCTCGAAAGTTACCGGGCGGGCACGCGTTCGGTGAACTGGCGGTTGTATGGTTTGCTGTTCGTCGATGGCGGCGCTTTCGATCCGGCATCGCCCGATCAGGTCTACAGCGGCTCGAAACATTTCGCGCTCGACTACAGCCGCGGCCCGGGACAGGAATGGTCGTACAAGGCGTTCACGATGAGCCGCTTCGACTATCCCGACGACCCCGCGCTGCATCTTCCGCGCAACGTGCGCGGCGAGCCGATGCTGCGGCGGATCAACGGCAATCTATATCTGTTCACGCTCGATATGGGCGCGCACTACCTGAACGTCTATCGTTTCGATCCGGCGAAGCAGGGTGAGATCGCGATACCTGCCGGGCTGTTCGCGCAGAATCCGGTGCCGGGTACATGGCCCGCCGGCCAGCCGACCTACGGCGAATGGATGTGGCGCGACACGAACGGCAACGGTCGCGTGGATGCGAGCGAAATCACCGGCAATCCATCGACGGGCAGCACGGTCGGCAACGGCTTCTACTGGGTCGATACGCCGGGCAATGTCTGGCAGGCGACGCCGGGCAGCGGCATCCGCGAAATGCCGTTGCAGGGCTTCGATGCGGTCGGCAATCCGGTTTATACGTATGCGTCGTCGAAGATGTTTCCGATGCCGCAGCCGTTCAACCGCATCGCGCGCATCGTCTATATCGCAGAGACGGACACGATGTACATTTCCGGCTTCACGGCCGCGACGCCGTGGGACAGCACGCACTGGAAAGAAGCCGGCCCGGTGCTCGCGCGCTACGACAACTGGAGTTCCGGCACGCCCTCGATGCAGTACACGATCGCGTTGCCCTGGAGCACGCAAACCTCGCCGCAGGTTACGCCGGTGGGCGTCGCGGTGGCGGGCAACTATGTGTTCGTCGCCGAGCTCTATACGCCGAAGATCGATGTGTACGACGCGCGCACCGGGCAGGCGGTCGGCTACCTGTCGCCGGGCGCGAGCGTGGGCAGCACGTCGGGCTGGGTCGATGTGTATCTCGGCGTGAGCGCCGTGCAGCGCGCGAACGGGGAATACGTCGTGCTCGTCGAAGATGACGCGCGCGCGAAAATCCTGATGTATCGCTGGGCGCCCTGATGCTCAGGTCGCGCCGAATGGACGACCGCGCACGATCGGTATATAACAGCATGAAAGATCTATCACGGGTCCTTCAACAGGGAGCGATGACCATCATGACGCGTGAAGTACCGGACAAGCAGGAAACAGACGAGCGGCCTGACCTGGAGCATCTCGACGCAGCGGTCAGCCACGTCGATCATCTGGTGTCGACCGGCGGTATCGCGGTGGGTGCCGCAAAGGGCATTCTGTACAGCCTGATCGAAACGCTCGGCGCCTTTGTCGGTGACCCGGATCTGCCCGAGCATGCGCGCTCGGGCTACGAAGGGCTGCTCGAAACCGCGCGCGAACTGCGCGCAAAGCTCGAACGCTAGCCGCGTGCGACGTGTGCCGGTCGATCGGACCGGCGCCGCTCGTGTGTGTTCGCGTGCGTTCGTGTGCTTTCGTGTGTGCTGGCGGCCGGCGCGATGCCGGCCGTTCTGTCTTCTGGCGGCAGCGTTGAATGGTTCTGGTCGCGCGACAGACAATCTATGTTAAAAAGTCGCACCGCATCTGTCTGACTTCGCTCCCCATGTTTTCTGTTTCCGAAGCCGTACTTCTCGCACTCGGTATCGCCGTCGTGCTCATTACGCCAGGTCCGACGAATACGTTGCTCGCCGCAGCCGGTTTGCGACAGGGCGTCCGTCGTTCCGTGCCGTTGATCGGCGCGGAACTCGCCGGCTACGTCGTGTCGATTTCGGTGTGGGGGCACTTTCTCGCGCAGGCTTCGCACGCGTGGCCGTGGCTGCCTTCAGTGTTGCGCGTCGCGAGCGGACTCTACATCGCCTGGCTCGCCGTCAACATGTGGAAGGCGGCGGTTGCGCTGCCCACTTCGACGCAGGCTGCCACCGGTCTGCACACGCTGTTTGTCGCGACGCTGCTCAATCCCAAGGGGTTGTTGTTCGCGGGCACGATCTTTCCGGCCGTCGCGTTCACCAACGGCGAGGCGTATCTGCTGGCGATGGCGGTCTTCGTCAGCCTGCTCGTGCCGGCCGCGTTCGCGTGGATCTCGTTCGGCGCGGCGCTTGGCAACGGCAAACTCGCGTGGATCAATCCGTCGAAAGTGCAGCGCGGCGCGTCGATTGTGCTCGGCGTGTTTTCGCTGTCGCTGGCGTGGGCGGCGTTTCACTGAGTGTGCGTTTTTTCGCTTCGTCCCTGAACGCGGCGAGCACTTCCTTAGGCCCCGACGTGATCCGTAATTCAGGCGTGCCGTGCCAGTCGGCGCAACGCTGCAACGCGCGACGCAGATCGTCCGTCAGCCGGCCACTCAACCGCACGCCGGGTTCGAGATGAAACGATTTCAGCTCGAACACACCCTCCGTGCGATGCGCCTTTGCATCCACACGACCCACGAGCTTTCCGCGGCTTAGCAAGGGCAGCACGAAGTACCCGTATTTGCGTTTTGCAGCGGGCGTGTAGCACTCGATCGCGTAGTCGAAATCGAACAGCGCAGCCGCGCGTTTGCGATCCCACACGACCGGATCGAAGGGCGAGAGCACGGTGGTCACCGTCGAAGCGAGCTTGCCGGTCATGGCATCGTCAATCATCGGCGCGAATTCGCGATGCACGAACGTGTCCTGCTTCCAGCCGTCGACCTGCACGCGTACCAGTTCGCCTTCGTCGGCGAGCGCGTTGAGTGCATCGACATAAGGACGACGTGGCAGCCGGTAATAATCCGCGACCCAGTCCGCCCGCGCGATGCCGAGCGCGCGACAGCTACGCAACAGCAACTCACGCGCGACAGCCTCGACCGGTTGCAGATCGCGTGCGTCGTCCCAGCCGGGCAGCACGCGCTCGGCCAGATCGTAGATGCGATGGAAATTGTGTCGCGCGGACACCATCAACTGGCCGGTCGCGAACAGCACTTCGAGATGGCGCTTCTCGGGTTTCCAGTCCCACCAGCCGTTACCTTTGCCGCCTTCGCGCGCAAAATCGGCCGCGCGCACGGCGCCGTTTTGCCGGATGTGCTCGAGGAGACTGTCGATATCGGCGCGATATTTGCCGTGCCAGTCGGCGGCGTATTTCCAGCCCATGCCGACCGGGTCCAGCATGCGATGCCGCAGCAGACCGTAGTCTTCGATCGGCACGAAACACGCCTCGTGCGACCAGTATTCGAACAGCTTGCCTTCGGCGAGATACGCGTCGAGCCAGGCCGGCTCGTACGCGCCGATCCGGCTGAACAGCACGAGATATGGGCTGCGCGCGACGACATGAATCGTGTCGATCTGCAGTTGCCCCATCTGGCGGATGGCGGTCAGCACGTCCGCCTTCGCCGCCTTGCGGCGCGGCGGAGCGAGCAGACCTTGTGCGGCCAGATGAAGCGTGCGGGCAGCGGAAAGCGGGACGGTCTTCAAAGAGGGCGCGTCCGCTCGGTCAGGCGCCAAGCGCGATGGCTTCGCCCGCCCGTTCCGCCAGTAGCTGGTGAATCTGCGCCACCACCGCCGCGCCTTCGCCGACGGCGGCCGCAACGCGCTTCGTCGACCCGGCACGGGCGTCGCCGATGGCGTAGACGCCTTCGACCGTCGTCGCCAGATCGCAGCCCGAGCCTGCGCCCACGCCGGTCAGCACGAAGCCCTTCGCGTCGAGCTGGACGCCGCAGGTGCGCAGCCAGTCAGTGTTCGGGTCGGCGCCGGTGAAGAGGAACAGATGGCGCGTGTCGAAGTGATCGGTGCCGTCCGGAAGCGGCGATTTCAGCACGACCGAAGCGAGCCCGCTGTCGTCGGCTTCGAGCCGGCCGATTTCAGCGCGCGGATGCACGGTAACGTTCGGCAACGACTGGATGCGGTCGATCAGGTAACGCGACATCGTCGATTCGAAGCCGCTCTTGCGGATCAGCACGTGCACGTGTTTCGCGTGCGACGCCAGATAGACGATCCCCTGGCCAGCCGAATTGCCACCGCCGACCAGCACGATTTCCTCGTGCTTGCACAGCTTTGCCTCGACGGGTGACGCCCAGTAATACGCGCCGCGCCCTTCGAAGCGCTCCAGCCCTTCAAGCGCCGGACGGCGGTATACCGCGCCCGTCGCGATCACGACCGTGCGCGACAGCAGGCTGCCGCCGCACACCAGATCCAGCCGGTGCGGTTGCTCGTCGCAATGGAGCGTGCGGACCTTCACGGGAATCGCGACGTGCGCGCCGAACTTCTGCGCCTGCACGAACGCGCGGCCCGCCAGCGCCTGGCCGGAAATACCGGTCGGGAAGCCGAGGTAGTTTTCGATGCGCGAGCTGGCGCCGGCCTGGCCGCCGGGCGCACGGCTGTCGAGCACGATCACCGAGAGGCCTTCAGACGCCGCATACACGGCCGTCGCGAGCCCGGCCGGACCCGCGCCGACAACCGCGACGTCGTAGACATGCGACGCGTCGAGATCGGGCAACATCCCGAGGCAGGTTGCCAGTTCAGGGTCGCTCGGATGATGCAGCACCGTGCCGTCTGGACAGATCACGAGCGGCAGGTCTTCGGGTCGCGCGGCGAACTGTTCGATGAGACGCAACGCGTCTTCGTCGCGTTCGTCGATCACCGAATGCGGATGACCATTGCGCGAAAGGAAGCCTTCCAGTGAGACGAGGCGGGGATCATTGCGCTTTCCGATCAAAACTGGACCGCCGGCGCCGTTTTCGATCAGCGCCACACGGCGCAGGATCAGCGCGCGCATGATCCGCTCGCCCAGTTCCGCCTCAGCGACGATCAGCGCGCGCAGGCGATCTGGCGGAATCAGGAGCACTTCGACCGGCCGGGTGGTCAGCCCGTCGACCAGCGCCGGCTTTCCGGACAGCTGGCCAACTTCGGCCATAAACTGGCCGCGGCCATGGTCGGCGATCACATGTTCGCGCCCGAGGGCGTCGCGCCGGGTTATCCGGACGCCTCCGCACAGGATGACGAACATGCCGGGGCCCTTCTGGCCGGTGAGGAACAGATATTCCCCGGCTCCCCGGCGGGTCACCTCGCCGAACTTGCGCAGGCGATCGATCTCTTCGTTCGTGAGCTCCGGAAACATCTGGTGACGCCGCGTGCTCAGATTCGAGAACGGTGCGTCGGCTACGATTGCTTGTCCTTCACTTTCCTGAGTCGCTGCCATCAAACGGCTCCTTCCTCTTTCTGTGTGACAGGGGGCTGACGTCGGCGTGCCACATGGGTTGCCGCAGCCGGGGCGCCCGCGTCGGGAACGCCTCGCGGCCGCGCTCCATGGGCCGCGCGCTATGCAGCTTTCGGGGCGATGTCACCATCAACGTGACGGGTGGGTTCGCCGGGCAGCGGCTCCAGCGTGCGGCCGGCGTCGCGCCATGCGTCAAGGCCGCCGCGCAGCGGCACGACATCGGAGAAGCCGGCCTCGGTCATCTGCTTCGCCATCCACGCTGCCGAAATTTCGTTCGGGCACGAGCAATAGATCACGACCTTCTGATCGTGCGGATATTTCGCGATGATCTCTTCGAGCTGACGCTCGTCGGCATACTGCGAGCCGGGAATCACGAACGGATCGAGCTTGCGCTTTTCATGCGAGCGGATATCGAAAAGCACGGGCGTCTGATTCGCGGTGATCAGCTCGTCGAGTTCCTCGATTTCCATACGCGCGGTCGCCAGCTTCTTGATCAGCTGACGGCGGCGGATCCAGCGATACGTCCCGTACGCCAGCAACAGCGCGACCACGACGACCGCGGTCATGTGCCCGAGCCGGCTCGCGCCCGCAAACAACATGTCGATCTGCTGCGCGAACAGCACGCCAATAATCAGCCCAACGCCGGACCACAGCGCCGCGCCGATGCTGTCGTAGCTCAGGAACGTGCGGTACCGGACGCCCATCGCGCCGGCCATCGGCACGGAGACGATCGACAGGCCCGGCACGAACTTCGCCACCGCCAGCACGCGCACGCCCCAGCGGCCGAAAAAGCGCTCGGTCTTCTTCACGCACGTATCGCGCGACAGCGACAGCTTGCAGAGCGTCTTCAGCGTGTTGCCGCCGTAGATGCGGCCCGCCAGAAACCACGCGCTATCGCCGATCAGCGTTGCGAAAATCGACAGCACCAGCACCGGCAGCAGTTGCCCGCCAATGGATCCCGGATGCAGCGCAGCCATTGCCCCAAACAAGACGAGAGACGGCATCGCGGGCAGGGGCAGCCCGAACGAGGCGGCGAGCACGTTGGCAAACACCAGCAACGGCCCGTACTGTTCGACGAGGTCATGTAGCATCGGCTTACATCCGCGGCCTTATGGCCAGAAATGAAGGTGACTCAAAGATTATGGACGCATTTTCGAGACGTGCAAGCGTGCCGAAAAGTGACTTGAAAACAAACAAAAATCAGCTGCGAACCGGCCTGGAACGCGCCGGTGAAACGCAGCGGGCCGGCCGCTTCGCGCAACCGGCCCGCTGGAAGCGGTCGTGACGTCAGTCGGCGCTACTGGCCGCGTCACGGGCAGATGGGGACGAAGCGCCGTTTGGCAAGGTCAGGCGGCGCCTTCCGGCATGGCAGCCACAATTCGCGCGGCGATTTCGCGAAGCTTTTCGGTATCGGCAAGCACCGCGCCGTGCGGTTTCAGCGTTTCGCCTTCGCGTCGCGGAATCACATGGAAATGCACGTGCGGAACGGTCTGGCCGGCCGCGAGGCCATTGAACTGGGCGATCAGCACACCGGGCGGGTGGAGCGCCGTCCTGACAGCCGTCGCGACCCGGCGCGTCGTCCGCATGCAGGCTGCCGCGCTCTCTTCCGACAGGTCGAAGATCTCAACCGCTGGCTCCTTCGACAGGATCAGAACGTGGCCGTCGGCCTGCGGCATGATATCCATGATCGCGACCGTCAATTCGTCTTCATACACGCGGATGTCCGGCAGTTCGCCGCGCAGTATCCGGGCGAACGCATTCTGCGGATCGTATTCCATTGTCTACCTTCGTGAGTCGGCCGCCGCCGGTGCTGGCTGGCTGTGGCCGGACGGCTGGCCTGCTGGGAGCGCGCGCCGGGCGGTTGCTGACGTACGACGCCTGCTGCCGCCCGTGGTGAAACCCGTCGCGCCTGACAGGGAATGGTCGTGCGGGTTGTGCGCCTGGCGGCTAACGGTTGTGCTGTTCGCCCGGCAGTTCGGCGCCGTGGGCGCGAATTGCTGCGATCAGTTCCGCAGGGGTGATTTCGTAACGCACTTCGCGGTGGATTCCCGGCTTGCGTTCATCGACTTCGATCAGAAGAATGCCTTTGCCGTCTTCAGTCGATTCGAGGCGCAGCGAGCGAAGTTCGCGCGCCGTTGCGTCGTCGTATTCGGTGAGCAGGGTCATTGCCCCGGAAGAGCCGGTGGTGCGCATCGACATTGTCCTCGTTCCGTTGTTGAGCGATTCATTGTACGGGCTGGCTGCGACTTCGTCTGCCGCGCGGCCATCACGCGCGGGCATCCGATGCCGTGCGTGTGGCCGCCCGGAGGACCGCATGCAGCCTGCCGCAGCGGATCAAGGGCAGTTTAACGCGAGTGTCCATCACGCTGGCGGGCTTTTTGCATGCCCAGCCACGGTGCATGCGGTTCTTCACGGTTTTATCGCCGTGTCATCGCGGTGTCGTCAGGCTGTGTCAGCGCGCGTCGTACGGCGCGTCGCGGGCGCGGGAAGGCGCGTCGAAGCGCAGGAAAAACTCGTCGAGCTGCGGCGGCGCGACGCTCGTGCCTGACAGCATCGCGTGAACCTGACCGCGATGATGGATCTGATGCACAAAGAGATGCGGCAGCACGGCGCCGACCGTTTCATGCGTGATGCCGACACCGGGCCCGCGGTCGATGTGGACTTCGCGCTGGAGGGCCGCGTCGCTATCGAGTGCGTCGCAAAAGGCGATCAGACGGCGGTCGCTTTCCTGTTGCGCGGGCCACAGGTCGGCGGCGCGCGGGTAAGGCACCTCTTCGTCGAAGATCGTCAGGCCTGCGCCGCCGTCGACGAGCGCGTCGATGTAATAGCGGTCCACCAGCAGGATGTGATTCAGCGTGAGCTGCAGTGACGGGAAAAAGCTCACACGGGTCGCAGCGAACGCATCGTCGGATAGCGCGAGACACGCGCGATATAAACGCGCGTTCGACCACGCGTTGTTGCGCGCCATATCGGCACAATGCACGGCGAGCGGGGAGGTGGCTGGACTCACATTGGTCTCCGGTTGGTCAATGGCAGTCAGCATTGCACGGGCGATTCGTTGAAAGCGTAGCACCAGATCTTCGTTAGCCTCACAGGCGGAAACGCGGTGCGGCACCAGACGATGCGCTACAGTGAGAGCGATCGGCGGCAGTGTCTGACTGAAGGTGGAAGCGCTGCCAGAACCCATGAGCGCCACATGAAACAGTGCACACTGATTGCGAGCCCGTTCGGCGACATCCTGCTGCGCGCGGAAGACGACGCCCTGACCGGTCTCTTCTTCGTCGGCCAGAAGTATTTTCCCGACGAGCGCATCGACGATCGAGGTGGCGAAACATTGCCCGTGCTGCGTCAGACGCAGGAGGAGCTCGCCGAATACTTCGCGGGCGAACGCAAGGTGTTCGCGATCAACGTGCAACCGTCTGGCACGACGTTCCAGCTTCGCGTCTGGCGCGAACTCGTGAAGATTCCCTATGGGCAGATCGAGAGCTACGGCGGCCTTGCCGACCGGCTCGGGCTCGAGGGCAACAGCGCCCGCGCGGTCGGCGCTGCGAACGGGCGCAACCCGGTGTCGATCATCGTACCGTGCCATCGCGTGCTGTCGGGCGCGGGCGACCTGACCGGATACGCAGGCGGACTCGAACGCAAGCAGGGACTGCTCGCGCTTGAGCGGCCGGCGATCACTTCAGCCCGGCAGATGAATCTGTTCGGCGCCTGAGCGTCGGTTCCGCAAACAGGCGGCCAAAAAAATAGCCCGTCCATACCTGGGCGGGCCGCTAAAACGCCGTTGTTACCTGGATCAGCCAGCCCGCACTATTGGGCGCTGACGGGTCCATCGTGAGCCGTTCTCCACCCGCTGTCGAGATGGTAGTAACGCCGATCTATCAGATCAATTCCGCTTCCATGTCCGGCTCGATCTCGCGCGTGTGACCGGCGAACGGTCGCGCTGAACAATGCCCCTGACACCCGTATCGACGATGCGCACGACGGGTCAGTTCGCCGCGGCGTTCAATCGAGAACGGTCGTCAGGCAGTCGGATGACCTTCAAATAAGGCATGAATCCGCCGCTTCCCTTTGCGAAATATCCGAAATTCGAATCCCTGATTTAAGGGAAATACGATACCGCTTACCAAAAACGCCATTGAGAATGCACGACGCATAGTGTGGCGGGCAATCTTTATCCATGTAGTCCGGCGACCGGATCGGCGTCAGACGCCGCCAGGCTTGATAGCGGAGGGACGTTTTTGCTAGCTCGACGTTTTACCAATCAACACAATGGATTATCTCCATTGCATCTTTATACGCACCGCTCCTCGGCCGTGTGTTTCCGGAAAACCCAATATTCCTTGAGCGGTGGCCGAGAGGTTTTCGCCAATTCCACATTCGTGAATCAGACATTTCCTAAGGTTGGCAAAAAGGCTAAACTGCCTCCGAAAGCAGCCTGCACATTCCCCTCCGGCGTCCTAAGGAACAACGGCATGTCAGTGAAGCCCATACGTGTCGCGCTTGCCGACGATCATCCGTTGATTGTCGTTGCCCTGAGGGATTGCTTGCGGAGGGCACCGGGTTTCGAGGTGGTGTGCGAATGCACGAACGGCAGCCAGCTCGTGCAGGCGCTGGCGCAGAACCCAGCGGATGTCGCCGTCACCGACTTCAGCATGGGGCACGGCGACGCGTCGCTCGACGGCTTCAACCTGCTCAAGCGTCTGACGCGCCTTTATCCCGACACGCGAATCGTCGTGGTCAGCGCGCAGACCAATCCAGGCGTTGTCCTGCGCGCGATGAAGCTCGGCGCGCGCGCCTTCGTCAGCAAGGAAGACCAGCTCGACGAAACCGTTCGCGCGTGTATCCATGTGACCGTCAGCGATGGGCACTTCTACTCGCCTTCGATCCGTGCGCTGCTCGATTCCGCTTCCGCCAACGCCGCTCCCGCAACCGAACTGACGCAGCGCGAACTCGAAGTGGTACGTCTGTACGCGCAGGGATCGCTGCTCTCGGAAATCGCGACCAAGCTCGGGCGTTCGGTCAGCACCGTGCCGAGCTAGAAGACCATGGCGATGCAGAAGCTCGGCCTGCAGACCAACACCGACCTCATCCGCTATGCCTATGAGAACGGCCTGATCTGACGACGACGTCATGCAGAAAATTCTCGACCTCACGCAGGACTCACTCGCCGAGTCGTTCGCGGCGCTTGCCCGAAGCGCGCGACGGCAACGCTACCTTTACTTTGCAACGATTGTCACGCTGGTGGTGATCGTCTTCGTATCGGGCTTGCTGATGGCGGTACTGGCCGCTGCGCGGCATCTCGACTTCCGGCGTGGACAGGTCGTGCAATACGCGACCGATGTGTCCGCGCTCGTTGATCGCGAGGCCTCGTTCCTGCGTCGCACCGAGCTCACTGTCCGCTACTTCGGCACGATCGACACGCCCCGTCCTTTGCCACCCGGCGTGGCCGACCAGTTGCGGCAGACGGGCACCGTGAGCGGTTTCGTCAAATTGCCCGATGCGCGCTTCGACGTACTGGTGCCGGAAAGCACACGCGCCGCGTGGGGTGATGCACTCGACGAACATCTCGCGCGCCTTTATGAAACAGCTGACTCGACGCTGGCGACGCAGCGCGCGTTCGATCTCGCGCATCGTGCGTATCTGTTCGGCCTGGCTGACCGCTATGACGTCATTCTTCCTGCCATCGATACAGCACCGTCGGGCGAGCCGCGTGCGCCCGACGCCAGCGCGTTGACGCAGTTGCGCGACATGCTGACGCGCGAACTCCAGTCGCGTACGGGAAAGAGCGTACCGGCGCGAGGCGGGCGCGTGTGGATTGGACCGTACCTCGATCCAGTGCAGCACATCACGGTGATGACAGCGGTGACGGCCGCCTACGAGGACGACAAAGCGATCGTGCTCATCGCCGCAAGCGTTCCCGTCGATATGTTTCTCACAGGCCTCGTCCGTCCAGGCGACCCGGGCACGCTGCTATTGATGACCGACAAAGGGCGCCTCGTGGCATCGTCACCGCCCGCTGCGACGGATCGCTCTCGCCGGTTGCAGGCAATGGCCCACGGCGTGTCACCCGGCCATTTCGTCTACTCCCGCGAAGGCGTGCTGCTTGTCGAGCCGATGCAGCCGGGGTTCGGCTCGCTGATCTATTTTTTGTCGTATGCGGGCTTGCTGGGCGCGCTCAGCGTGCAGCTGACGGTAATCGCGGGGTTCGCGTTGCTGCTCGTCGCCGGCGTTCTGCTGACGGCGCGCTTCTGGGGGATGCGCCTGTTGCGCCAGTCTCACGCCGAAACGGCTCGTGCGCTGGAAAGCGAAACGATCAACCATATTCTCGTCAGCGCGACGCCCGTCGGACTGTGTATCGTCCGTCAACGCGACTACTCGTTGCTGACATCGAATCAGCTGGCAGCGGCGCTTCTGCACCTCGGAAGCGAGATGACGCTGCCGTCTCATATCGTCACCGCGTTTCGCGAGCAAGGCGGTCATGCGTTGTCGGCTTCGTCGTTCGCGAAGATCGCGGGCTTTATCGTGCCGGCGAAGCCGCTCGACGACGGCGGCGCGCTTCCTCAATTCCTGCAGATTACCTACGCGCCTGCGCGTTACGACGACGAGGACGTGCTGTTTTGCGCGGTCCTCGACGTGACTGCACAACAGACGCTCGAGCAGCAGCTTCGTGAGGCGCAACAGGCCTCCGAAGCGATGATGCGCGCGCGCTCGAACTTCTTCGCGTCGATGAGTCATGAAATCCGCACGCCGCTCAATGCGCTGCTCGGCAATCTCGAACTGCTGTCGCGGAGCCCGGGACTGGAGCCGCATGAGCAGCGGCTTCGTGCGGTAGGCATGGCGGCGGACGGCCTGCGCCGCATCGTGAACGACATCCTCGATTTCTCGAAGATCGATGCTGGCGAGATGAAGCTCGTCACGGAGACGTTCCGTCCCATCGACGACATGGAGAGTCTCGCGATGTCGTATTCGCCGATGGCGCAGGACCGGCCGATCCGCTTTTACACCCATCTTTCGGTGACGCTCGATGAGGTGTTGAGAGGTGACCGCGCGCGCATTGCGCAGGTCGTCAATAACCTGCTGAGCAACGCGTTCAAATTTACGGCGTGCGGCAAGATCACGTTGAGCGCCGAGGTGACGCTTGACGTGCAGAATCGCAGCGTTCTTGTTTGCAAGGTGTGTGACTCGGGCGTCGGGATGGACGCGGCGCTGGTGGCGAAAATCTTCAGTCCGTTTGTGCAGGGCGAGGCGAGCACGTCGAGCCGATTCGGCGGTACAGGGCTGGGTCTGTCGATCTGCGCGAGATTGTGCGATCTGATGGGCGGACATATTTCAGTCGAAAGCGTGCAGGGCGTCGGGTCTGCATTTACGGTGATGATTCCGCTCGCCACGCTCCACGACTCTTCTACCACGCCGGTTCAGGCGCCCGTGCAACGTGGCAATGCGCTGGTGGTGTGCCAGGAAGCCGAAACGGGGAAATTCCTCGAACCGTGGCTGATACGCGCGGGATGGTTGACCAACGCCGTCCTGTCGAAACGTGCAGCCGAGGCTTATCTGCGCACCAACTCGCCGGATTTCGTGGTCGTGACGGGCGAGTATTCGCTGGAAGACATCGATGCGATGCGCGCTGTGCGGTCCGCGCCCGTTATCTGGATCACGCGTACTAACCAGGACCGCCCGGTGCGTCATGGCGAGGGCTTGTACGAAGTCAGCGAATTCAATGCCAAGGTCACGCTTGCCTGCATCGAACGCGCGCTGCGAGAGTGGTCTGGCCAGACCGAGCCTGTGCCGGATCACGTGACGGAAGTCGCGGTGCCAGACGCGGCGCTGCACGGCCTCGTCATTCTTGTCGCCGAGGACAACCCGTTGAATCAGGCACTCGTCGCCGAGCAGCTCGATACGCTGGGCTGCCTTCCGATCATCGTCGGCGACGGGCGACAGGCTCTCGCGGCACTTCTAAACACGGAAGTCGATGTCGTGCTGACCGACATCCACATGCCGGTGATGGACGGCCACGAACTGTTGGCAAGACTGCATGAGTCGCATCCCGATGTACCGGTGCTCGCGTTCAGCGCGGTGACGAGCAGCGAACAGGCCGACGACTGGCGCGAGCGCGGCTTCGCCGACTATGTCGCGAAGCCGGCTTCGTTGAAAGAGCTGGAAACCGCGCTGCTCCGGCTCGTGCGTAGCCGGGGGATCGGAGCGGCGGCGCCGGCGGTCTTATCGGCCGCAGCGCCGGCAACAGCATCGGCAACAGCACCGGCAACAGCGCCGGCCACAGCGGCAAAGGCAGATGCTGAGTCCGCGACGTCCACGTCATCGGGAATGTCCGTCGACGAAAAAGCGCGCTACATGGCGATGCTGAAGGACTACCTCACCGCTGACCTGCCGAGGCTCGCCGCGACCATCGAACGAAAGGATGTCGCGTCGTTACGTCAGTGGGCCCATAGCAGCGCGGGCGCGTTCCTGGTCGTGCAGGAGGCAGCGCTCGCGACGCAATGCCGCGAACTGGAACGCCTTTGCGATGCAACGCCCAACTGGACGCCCGAGATGGCGCGGCGCGCGGGCGCATTGCACGCCATGCTCGGCGAGCAGTTCAACATACACGGTGACGCAGTGTCCTGAAAGTAGCCGGCCGCGGGGTCGATGCGTGCGGCGCCTGCCGCAGGTAGTGGCAACTGAAAAAGGAGGATTTGTGGCCCTGCGTTTTCGCCATACCGGAATCTTCTCGTCACGCCTGTTCAGCCCCGCTACGTGGGCTGTCGGCGCATGCCTCGCGACTGCTGCGATGTCCTCTGCGCAGGCTCAGGAATTCTCGCTGTTTGGCGGCGGCTCGCGCGGGGCCGGTATCAACACCTACACGTGGGCATTCAATTATCAGGAAGGCCTGGGCGAATATTTCGCGGCGAGCTTCATGTGGCTCAACGAAGGCCATATTCCGGACCATCATCGCGACGGCCAGGCGGTGCAGTTCTGGGGCCGCTTGCCGCTGGCAAACCGGCAGTTCGTGCTATCGGCCGGCGTGGGGCCTTACCGCTATTTCGACACGACGACCGCCGCTCAGGGCGGCAGCTATGCCGACGTGCACGGGTGGGGCGTCGTGTATAGCCTGCGGGCGGCGTACTACGCTTCGAATCGCTGGATCACGCAGCTTCAGTTGAATCGTGTGCAGGTTCAGCACGGGCCGGACACGACCGCCATATTGCTCGGCGTCGGATATCAGCTCGATGCGCCGGACACGCCCGGCCCGCGCGACTGGGCCGCCGGCAGCACGACCAAAGTCACGCATAGCGAAATCACCGCGTACTTCGGCAAGAGCATCGTCAATTCGACGAGTTCGCCTTCCGCTTTCGCAGGCGCGATCGATTACCGCATTGGTCTGATGAAGTATCTCGACCTGACAGCGGGCTACCTTCACGAAGGCAGCAGCAAGATCGCGCGGCGCGACGGCCTGACCACGCAGTTGTGGCTTACACGCGCGTTCATCGAAAATCGCATCACGCTGGGTGTCGGCGTGGGTGCGTACTACGCGATCAACGAGAACGAGAACAGTGCATCGCCGGGCCCCGGTAGCGGCAAGTTCTCCGGCCTTGTGTCCATCTCGGGCGCGTACCGGTTTACCGCGCACTGGGCGGCGCGCCTCACATGGAATCGCGTCGTCACGCGTTACGACCGTGATTCGGACGTGATCTTCGCTGGCGTCGGTTATCGGTGGTAAGCATCGCGAAGCCGCAGCGGAAAACGGGCGGCTTCGTGACGTGTTGCAGGTCAGGCGAGGCGGCAAGCCTCTGCCGCAAACAGCCCGTGCAACGCAGGCTGTCGAGCACGCTCATCGAGTGAGTTCGCCATGACGTGATGCAGCATTTCACTGTTCTTCACATACCTTCCTTAGTCATCCGATGAAGCTTTTACGGCGTACGGGCGTCGGGCGATGCGGGGTTTTGCATCGCAACGAAAACTTTGTTTTCAACGCATGCTCCATTTAAGCCATCAAAAATGATGCTTTTAACGAAGCGAAAAAGCTTGCATTCGTGCAGGAAAAAACTAACTTGATGTAAAGCGGCATCGATAAAAGATGCAGAGCGCGGCAACGGAGGAGACCCATGCCGGCTACACGTATGATGATTGCGCGTCGTGCGGGTGTCAGTGTGGCCACGGTCGATCGTGTGCTGCGCGACGACCAGGCGGTGCGTCCGGAGACGGCTGAGCGTGTGCATCTCGCGCTCGCGAACCTGCGCGATGAACGCGCAAGTCGCGGACGTCCTGCCAAGCCCAGTGCATTTCGCGTGGCCTTCGTCCTGCCGCAAGTCAATTCCCGCTTTCTCGATCACGTCGAGCGCGACATTGCGCTGTCGGCGAGCTTTTTTCGCGAGCATCGCATCACGCCATCGTTCTATCGATGCGATTTCTCCAGCCAGCGCGACACGGCGACCTTCGCTGAGCAGGCCGTCGATTACGACGCACTTGTGCTCGTGCCACTCGACTACCCATGGGTCGAACGCTTTATCGAAGAGATGAACGATGCGGGCGTGCCGGTTGTCACGGTGTTCTCCGATCTGCCGTCGAGCCGTCGTGCCGCGTATGTCGGCGTAGATAACCGCATTGCCGGGCGTACTGCGGGATTGTTGATGGGCCGCTTTCTCGGCGCGCGCATCGGCACGGTCGCGGTGCTCTCCGCTTCATCGCGTCTGCACGATCAGGTGGAACGGCGCACCGGCTTTTCGCAGGTGCTCGAAGAGGATTTTCGCAATCTGCGCTGGGTCGCCGAACCCGACTTCGCCGAAGACGACGATAGCGCCGGTCTCGCCGTGCAGGGGCTGCTCGCGCGTCATCCGGATCTGGTCGGCGTGTATGCGACGGGCGGCGGTATTTCCGGCATTGCTGCTTCATTGCAGGAATCCGGCGACAAGGCGCGTCTCATTGTGGTCGGCCACGAATGCACCGCAGAGACCCGCACACAGCTATCCGGGCGCGCGATCGACGTGATCCTCGATCAGGATGTGCGCGGCATCGTGCACTGGGCGGGCCTTGCTGCTATCAACTTTCTGAACGACGTGCGGGGCGCCCTTGCCATTCCGACGCCGGAAACCCGAATTTATCTTCGTGAGAATGCGCATGCCTGACGCTCGCGACACGCGGACCGCTAGCTGAATCCGCAAGAGCCGAAACCCGGTGCCCGGCGCATGGGCGCTGCTTGACAGGTTGGAGACCGGAAGGACACAAGGAGAAGATTCATGTTACGTCTTACGTCAGCAAGGGTAATGGCTGCGGTCGTGCTATCGCTGGGGCTCAGCATGGCTGGCGGCGCGCACGCACAGGGCAAGCAGTTGACGCTATGTTGGGCGGCCTGGGATCCGGCCAACGCGCTCGTCGAACTGTCCAAGGATTTCACCGCCAAAACCGGCATCAAGATGAAGTTCGAGTTCGTGCCATGGACGAGCTACGCCGATCGCTTCATCAACGAACTCAATTCGCACGGCAAGCTGTGTGACCTGATTATCGGCGACAGTCAGTGGATCGGCGGCGCGGCGGTGAATGGTCACTACGTCAAGCTCAACGACTTCTTCACGAAGAACAAGATCTCGATGGATGACTTCGTGCCGGCGACGGTTGTCGGTTATGCGGAGTGGCCGAAGAATACGCCGAACTACTGGGCGTTGCCTGCGATGGCCGATGCGGTCGGCTGGACATATCGCAAGGACTGGTTCGCAAGGCCCGAATTGCGCGCGGAGTTCAAGCAGAAATATAAACGCGAACTTGAACCGCCGACAACGATGGATGAACTGAAGCAGACGGCCGAGTTCTTCCAGGGCCGCAAGATCGACGGCAAGACGGTATATGGCGCTTACATCTTTACCGAGCGCGGTTCTGAAGGCATCACGATGGGCGTGACGAACATGCTCTACAACTTCGGCTTCGAATACGAGAACCCGAAGAAGCCGTACCAGCTCGATGGCTTTGTCAATTCTCCGGGCGCCATTAAAGGCCTTGAGTTCTATAAGGCGCTTTACAAGTGCTGCACGGCGCCGGGCATGACGAACGCCTACATGCAGGAAGGCCTGGACGCGTTCAAGTCCGGCCAGGTCGCGATGCAGATGAACTGGTTCGCGTTCTTCCCGGGCCTCTACAAGGACCCTAATGTCGGCGGCGACAAGATCGGCTTCTTTGTGAATCCCAAGGAGACGAAGCAGTTCACGCAGCTTGGTGGACAGGGTATTTCGGTCGTCTCGTATTCGGATCACAAGGACGACGCGCTTGAGTACATCAAGTGGTTTGCTCAGGGTGACGTCCAGAAGAAGTGGTGGCAGCTGGGCGGTTATTCGGCGGCGAAGTCGGTGGTCGATGCACCGGACTTTCCCAAGAGCCAGCCGTTTGCGCCCGCGTTCCTGAAGTCGATGGCGATCGTGAAGGACTTCTGGGCCGAGCCCGCGTATGCCGAACTTCTGCTCGACATGCAAAAGCGTGTGCATGACTACGTGGTGGCCGACAAGGGCTCCGCGAAGGACGCACTCGATCTGCTCGTCAAGGACTGGAACAAGGTCTTCAAGGGTGCAGGCAAGTAACACGTATGAGGACTGGGCCAGTAACCGCTTAAGCGTGGGCAACAGCGGTTGCTGGTCCGCTTGAAGGAGGCAGGCATGTTGGCAAACAAGCCTTTTCCGCCGCACGGTATTGAAACGGCCGCGCAGACGCGTATCAGTGCGCGTCTGCGCGGACTGTCAGACCGAACGATCGCATGGATCTTCATTCTGCCGACGATCCTGCTGCTGCTCGCGATCAACATCTTTCCGTTGATCTGGGCGTTGCGGCTGTCGTTCACGAACTTCAAGTCGAATATGCCGAGCGTGCCTGCGCGCTTTGTCGGCATCGACAACTATGTCGATATTCTCACCGATGAAGATATCTGGTACGCGATGCAGGTTACTGCGCGCTTCGTGTTCTGGTCAGTCGGGCTTGAAGTGCTGCTCGGATTCGGCCTTGCATTGCTGATCAACCGGCAGTTTCGCGGTCACAGTTTCTGGACGACGCTGATCCTGCTGCCGATGATGCTTTCGCCTGCTGTCGTGGGTAACTTCTGGACGTTTCTGCTGCAACCGCAGACAGGTCTCTTCAACGACATCGTCGGTTTCTTCACGGGCATCGCGCCGGGCTCGTTCCAGATGATCGGCGATGTGCCGCTCGCGCCGTGGACGATCGTCATGGTCGACACATGGATGTGGACGCCGTACGTGATGCTGATCTGCCTTGCTGGCCTGCGCTCGATTCCCGACTACATCTACGAAGCTGCAGAAGTGGATCGCGCAACACCATGGCGCCAGTTCTGGTCGATCACGCTGCCGATGACGCTGCCGTTCCTGATGCTCGCGGTGCTGTTTCGCGGCATCGAGAACTTCAAGATGTTCGACATGGTGAATCTGCTGACTTCCGGCGGACCGGGTTCGGTGACGGAAACCGTATCGATCACGCTCAAGCGCGCCGCGTTCGAAAAGTGGCAAACGGGCTATTCGTCGGCGCTGGCGATCATCCTGTTCGTCACGGTGTTCGGTGCGGCCAACATCTACGTGAAGGCGCTCAACCGGGTGAAACAGCGATGAGACCGACCACCTCCCAACATTCAGTCGTGGCGGCGACGCCGCGTGGCAAGCGCGTAGCGGCCACGATCGTCATCGCATATGCGTTGATCGCAACGTTACCGATGGTGTGGATCTTCCTCACCAGCTTCAAGTCTCAGGAAGACGCGATCGCGTATCCGCCCGTCGTACTGTTTCATCCTTCGATGGAAGGCTACGTCAATCTCTTCACGATCCGCTCGCGTCAAACGCCAGAGTTCATCGCGAGCCTGCCGCCCGCGCAGACCTGGTATGAACGTGACGTACGCAAACGCAATATGGTGATTGCGGGCCCGTCGAAAGTGTTGCCGCGCTTCATGAATTCGCTGGTGATCGGCTTTGGCTCGACGTTCCTGGCGGTGTTTCTCGGCACGCTCGCGGCTTACGCGTTTTCGCGCTTCAAGGTGCCGCTAGCGGACGACCTGCTGTTCTTCATTCTGTCGACGCGCATGATGCCGCCGATCGCCGTCGCCATTCCGATCTACCTGATGTACCGAGCGCTGGGTCTTAGCGATAGTTATGTCGGCATGATCGTGCTTTACACGGCGGTCAATGTGTCTTTGGCGGTATGGCTGCTCAAGGGCTTCATGGACGAGATTCCGCGTGAGTACGAAGAGGCGGCGCTGGTCGATGGCTATACGCGGTTGCAGGCATTCGTGAAGGTCGTGCTGCCACAGGCGATCACCGGCATTGCTGCGACCGCGATCTTCTGCCTGATCTTCGCGTGGAACGAATACGCGTTTGCCTCGCTGCTCACGAGTGGCGACGCGCAGACGATGCCGCCATTCATCCCGTTCATCATCGGCGAAGGTGGTCAGGACTGGCCCGCGGTCGCAGCGGCGACCACGCTCTTCGTGCTGCCTATCCTCTTCTTCACCGTCGTGCTGCGCAAGCATCTGCTGCGCGGCATTACCTTCGGAGCGGTGCGCAAATGAAACATGACTCTGTCCTGCCGTCACGCCGACGCTTCCTGCGGCGCGGTTATAGCGAAGGCGCGTCGACCGTGTTGATCGGCGTCGGTACGGCGATGCTGGTTCAGCCTTTTTCGCTCGCGCTCTTCACTTGGTCGTTTCCCGTCATCCTGGCTGGCGCGCTTGCGTTCGTCGTCACCAGCCATTTTCCCGATTGATCATGTCCACGATCGTTCTCGCCAACCTGCACAAACGCTTCGGTGATTTCACCGCCGTGCGCGACACCAGTCTGACGATCACCGCGGGCCGCTTCGTCGTGCTGCTTGGCCCGTCGGGCTGCGGCAAGACCACGACGCTGCGGATGATCGCCGGCCTGGAGTTGCCCACATCGGGCCAGATTCTTATCGATGGTGAAGACGTAACCGCGCTTCGCGCCAGGCAACGCGATATCGCCTTCGTTTTTCAGATGTTCGCGCTGTATCCGCATATGACGGTGCGCAACAACATCGCGTTTCCGCTCAAGAACGAGCATGTGTCGCGTCAGGAGATCGCGACGCGCGTCGCTGCGGCCGCGCACATGCTGCGAATCGAGAACATCCTTGATCGCAAGACGGGCGGCCTTTCGGGTGGCGACCGCCAGCGGGTTGCATTGGGCCGCGCCATCGTGCGGCAACCGAAAGCCTTCTTGATGGACGAGCCACTCGGCACGCTCGACGCCGACTTTCGTGAACTGATGTGTCTGGAGTTGCGCAAGCTTCACAACGCGCTATCCGCGACGACGGTTTACGTCACGCATGACCAGAGCGAAGCGATGGCGATGGCCGACGATATTGTCGTGATGAACAAGGGCGAAGTGCTGCAGTCCGGGTCGCCGCACGAGATCTATCACTTCCCGGCGACGGTGTTTGTCGGCAATTTCATCGGCAGCCCGCCGATGAATTTTCTGCGCGTCGACGGTGGCGTCGAGGCGGGCAGCGAGCAGGTGCTTCTGCGTGGCGCGCCGGTCGCTGTGCCGCGCTGCGATGCAGGCGCGGCCAGTGTGCTGCTGGGCATTCGTCCCGAGCACGTGTTTATCGATGATCTCGGCCCGCTGCGCGGCAAGGTCATTGCCGATGAATATCTCGGCTCACATCAGGTGCTGGTGATCGAGACCGCGCTCGGCATCGTGCGGGTGCGGGCCGGCAAGGACGACGGCCTGCCTGCGGGTACGCAGGTGGGCCTGTCGTTCCGCACGGAACGCACGCTGCTCTACGACGCCGTCACCGAGCGCCTGCTACCCAGTGCGGCGCCTGCGATTCCCGCTAACGGAGACAGCCATGGCTGAAATCCAGTTGCGCAATGTATCGAAACGCTTTGGCGATATCGTCGCGGTGGATGATCTGTCGATCGACGTGAAGGATGGTGAATTCGTCGTGCTGCTCGGGCCAAGTGGCGCAGGCAAAACCACAACGCTGCGACTGATCGCTGGACTTGAGAAGCCCGACAGCGGCGATGTGTTGATCGACGGCGAAGTGGCGACTCATGTGCATCCGTCCGATCGCGATGTCGCGTTTATCTTCCAGCAGTATTCGTTGTATCCGCATCTAACCGTGTTCGGCAATCTCGCGTTCCCGTTGCGTTCGCCGAGACGACGCAGTAGCGAAACTGATATTCGTGCACGCGTTCAGGCCGTCGCGGAAATGCTGCACATGGAATCGAAGCTCGACAACATGGCGACGCATCTGTCTGGTGGCGAAATGCAGCGCGTTGCGATTGGACGCGCGCTCGTGCGGCAACCCAAGGCGTTCCTGATGGACGAACCGCTTTCATCGCTCGACGCCAAGTTGCGCGAGGAATTGCGCATCGAGCTCAAGCGGCTGCATCGCACGATCGGCGCGACGATCGTCTATGTGACACACGATCAGGTCGAAGCGACGACGCTCGCCGACCGCATCGGCATCCTCGAGCATGGGCGTCTGGTGCAGCTGGGCACGCCGCGCGAGGTCTATGGAAATCCTGTGTCACTGGGCGCGGCGCAGCGTCTTGGCTCGCCGCCGATCAACCTGTTGCCGCCCGCGCTGTTCGATTCCGCGGTGATGCCGGCGGGCACGGCGACCGTCGCAATCCGTCCTGAGGACATTGTGCTGCACGACGCAGCGTCGCAACACACGGGCGACGCGTTGAATCTGAAGGTGCTGGAATATTCGCCGCTACGTCATTTGCTGATTCTCGATCGCGAAGGAACGGCGGTTGTCGCGACAACCGTTGCCGAGCGCAACTTCATTCCAGGGCAATCGGTAGGCGTTTCGTTGCCACCGCGCAGCCTTCTCTATTTCCGTGCCGACGGCAGGAGGATCCCGACATGAACGGCAAAACGGTCATGGCGTGCATCGACGCCGCGTATGCATCGCTAAAGGAACACACTGAGGAGATCGCGCTGCTCGACCAGCAGATCGGCGATGGCGATCACATTTTCAATCTGCTGCGCGGCATGGAGGCGCTGCTCGCGGTGCGCGCCGAGATCGAAGCGGAAGGTTTTGGACCATCACTTGAAATCGCTGCAGCGAAGGTTCTCTCGACAGTCGGAGGATCATCAGGGCCGCTGTTTTTCTCATTGCTGAACGGCATGTCGAAAGCCTCTGTGGGCAATGCGATGGACGTCGCAGGATTTGCACGCATCTATGCCGCGGGCGTGGAAGCGGTTGGGCAACGCGGCAAGACAGGTGTAGGCAGCAAGACGATGATGGACGTGCTGATTCCAGTCGCAATCCGTTTCGATGAACTTGCCGCGGCAGGCGAGCCGAAACGCGCGGTGCTCGATGCACTGCCGCAGGTCGCGGAGGAAAACATGCTGGCCACACGCGACATGCTCGCCACTAAAGGACGTGCATCGTTTCTGGGCGAGCGTTCGCGCGGGCATATCGATCCGGGTGCGCGTTCGAGCCAGTTGATGATCACGGCGGTATGTGCGCGGCTCGCGCAAAGCAGCTAATGAAAGGAGCGGAGACCATGAAGAAATTTATCAATCACGTCGACGATTTCCTTGCGGAGAGTCTCGCCGGGTTTGCAAGTGCGCATGCCGATCTCGTCGTGCTCAACCAGGAACCGCTGTTTGTCCGGCGCAAGGATCTTAAGCCCGGAAAGGTTGCGCTGATTTCGGGGGGCGGTTCAGGACACGAGCCCTTGCATTCTGGCTTTGTCGGCTATGGCATGCTCGATGCGGCATGTCCGGGGCAGATTTTCACGTCGCCGACGCCGGACCAGATGATGGCTGCCGCAAAAGCTGTCGATACCGGCGCGGGCGTGCTGTTCATCGTCAAGAATTATTCGGGCGATCTGATGAACTTCGAAATGGCATCCGAGATGTCGGACGTGCCGAACGCGATGGTGCTGATTAACGATGACGTCGCCGTCGAAAACTCCAGCTATACAACCGGACGGCGCGGCGTGGCAGGTGCGGTGATCGTCGAAAAGCTGGTCGGTAGCCTGGCGGAAAGCGGCGCGAATCTGGAAGAGTGCAAGGCATTTGGCGACAGGATCAACAAGCGGACGGCTTCGATGGGCGTTGCGTTCACAAGCTGCACGGTGCCGGCGGCGGGAACGCTGACGTTCAAGATCGGCGATGACGAAATTGAAGTCGGTGTAGGCATTCACGGCGAGCCGGGACGGCGTCGCGCGAAATTTGCGCCCGCCGATACGATTGTGGCTGAGTTGCTGACCGCGATCGTCGACGATCTGAAACCGGCGGCGGATGCGCAGTTGCTGGTGCTTGTTAACGGCCTTGGAGGCACGCCGCTCGGCGAGCTTTATCTGCTCTTTAACTCGACGCGCGCGTGGCTGCAGAAACGCGACCTGCGCATAGCGCGCGCGCAGGTCGGCCCGCTGACGACGTCGCTTGAAATGGCAGGTGCGTCCATCACGCTATGCGTGCTCGATGATGAAATGATGCGGCACTGGGATAGCGCGGTGCATACGCCGGGGTTGCGGTGGGGCAGATAGGCTGGGAGAAAAGCGTCAGTGACACAGGGAGGCGAGCTCGTTCGTCATCTGGCAACGATGCACCATGACGCGCACGCCTTCGTGCGACACCGCGAGCGCACCGCGGATGTCCTGCCCCAGCACGAGATCGAGACACGTCCAGCCCGAAATGGGGATGCCGTTGCGCGAGGCGCGCCAGCGGCCGTTACCTGGACATGGCCCGTCTTCTGTTACCCAGGCAGTCGGATCGCCGGACAGACCCGTACCGAGCGCCTTCAGCAACGCTTCCTTGCGGGTCCAGATGCCAAGCAAGGTCGCTAACGGATCGGGTTGTGCAGCGTCGAGCCTTGCGGTTTCGATTGCAGAGAATATGCCGCTCCCAAGGCCATTGATGTCCATGCCATCAATCCGGCGTTCTACATCCACGCCGAGATAGCGGGCCCATGCGAATGCGAACAGCGTCAGGCCTTCGGTGTGTGCAAGGTTGAACGCGAAGCCTGCAGCGCGAGGCCACAGAAGGATCGGCTTTCCGAAGTCACTGACGCTAAAGCGCAATGACTCCGGCTTGCAGGACAGATAGCCTCCGATCAGCCAGCGGAGCACGCTCCGTCGCGCGATAAAACAACGACGATGCCGTTCCTGCCGATAGGTGCGGGCGCGTGCCCGTTCGTCGCGCGAAAGCGTGTACGCGAGCGCCGAGCACATCGGTTCGATCAGATCGTCCCTCAGTGTCCACAGCGCTACGGCGTTGTTCGGTAGCGACAGGCGACTGCTGCATTGCAATGCCGGCGGCCGGCTACGTGGTGTCATAGGGCGGCCAGTCCACGGTCGAGCACGGCCGCGACGACATGCACGTTCGGCTCTGCGATCATGCCGTTGTGGTCGCCGGATACTTCTACGACCTCCAGGCCGGCGCGCGCGACGCGTCGCCAGAGCGGCAGCGGATCGCCGCGACCGTTCTGCCCGACGGCAGCGCGCACGTAGACGATCGGTCCCGCGTGATACGGACGGGGCCGGTAGATCGTCATCGCAACACGCATGGTTTCGCGGACGCGCTGCAGGACGGGCGGCATCGATGCATTGTGGCTGTCGGGACGATGCGCGAGACGCCCGACGCGCATCCGGATGAGATCGGCCGCGCCCAACGCCCTTTCGCGCAGATAGCCTGGCAGTTGCGTCACCGGTACCGCACGCAGTTTTCGCCAGTGATCGCTCACATAGCTCCATTGGTGACGAATGCGTGCGCGCCACGGCAGACAGTCTTCATGGACGTACGTATCGAGCAGGCACAGCAGTTCGATTTCTTCGCCTGCACGCTGGAGCTGCTGCGCGATTTCGAACGCGATCAGACCGCCGAATGAATAGCCGGTAACGGCGTAAGGGCCCGATGGCTGCACGGTGCGAATCTGTTCGATATAGCTGGCTGCAATGTCTTCGACGCGCCGTTGCGGCTGCTGGTCGCCGTCAAGGCCGCGCGCCTGCAGTCCGTAGACCGGACGGGCGCTGTGCAATGCACCCGCGAGCGCCCAGCATTCCATCACCGTGCCGCTTACGCCATGCACGAGAAATAGCGGTGTGCCGACGCCGGCGCGCACCGGCACCAGCATCGGCGAAGACGCTGGCAATGTCCCGCTTTCGATCACAGTGGCGAGCCGCGTGATCGTCGGCGCGATCAGCATGGTGGCGAGGGGGATTGCGCGCCCGGTTGAGTGGCGCACATCGGCGAGCAACCGCGCCGCGAGCAGCGAATTGCCGCCGAGCTCGAAGAAGTTGTCGTCGGACCTGATCGGGGAAAAGTCGAACAGGTTCCCCCACAAGGACTGCAGGTATCGCTCGAGTTCTTCGCGCGATGCGCCGGCGGGCGGCAATTCGCGGGTTGCCGGGTTCGGGGCCGTCTGCTTTCTGATCGCGTCGAGGCACGCCGGGTTGCGTAACGCGGAAGCGTTTCCGACCGGCACTCCATTGACCGCATTGCGCGCGGCCGCTTCAGACAGTTTGCCATTGTGCGTAACCGGCAATTCACTCACCGCGATGATCCGGTCGGGCACGTGCGCGGCCGACGCACGTTGCGCGAGTTCGCGGCGCACACGCGCGGTCAGCTCGGCCGTCAACGTCACGCCATCGCGCAGGACCAGTAATAGCACGATCATCGCCGGATCAATACTCCCCGATGGCGAGCGCTGTGCCAACGCATGACTTGAGCGTTGCTCGACCACAATCGCTTCGCGGATCTCGGGGGTGCCGTTGAGCACCCGATAGATCTCGCCCGGTCCAACGTTGATGCCGCGGACATTCAGCATGCCGTCAGACCGGCCGTGCAACCGGGCGCTGCCCTCCGGTGAAAACCCGATCAGGTCGCCGTGCGTCCAGACGCCAGCGTTGGCGGCGAAATAGGCAGCGTGAAAGGCGGTGCCGTCTGCGTCGCCGAGAAAGCCGAGAGGACGAGACGGAAATGGACGCGTGCAGACCAGTTGGCCGATTCCACTAGTGCGCGCGCCGTCGCGCCATGCCTGTACATCGAGGCCGAGGCTCTTGCATTGCGCTTCGCCCGCGTAGACCGGCAGGCTCGGATTGCCCAGCACGAAGCAGCCGAGTATGTCCGTGCCGCCCGAGATCGACTGCACGGGCAGTGGCTTGACGTGGTCGCGCACCCAGTCGAACTGGCTGTCGTAGAGCACGGCACCGCTGGACATCACGG
This sequence comes from Paraburkholderia sp. GAS42, assembly GCF_050436565.1. Taxonomy (NCBI): domain Bacteria; kingdom Pseudomonadati; phylum Pseudomonadota; class Betaproteobacteria; order Burkholderiales; family Burkholderiaceae; genus Paraburkholderia; species Paraburkholderia sp. GAS42. The sequence continues at coordinate 69,733 of NZ_JBNDML010000019.1, forward strand.
TGCGCAACGCGTCGAGATCGAACTGCTTCCCTGGCGAGAGGCCCGCGTCCTCGCACATCTTCAGATACGCGGGGCTGGTGCCGAACACAGTAACGCGCTCGTCCGCGACAAGTCTCCACAAGGTATCGACGGCCAGAATCGGACCATCGTAAGTCACGATCTCGATACCTGACGCAAGTGCCGAGAGTTGCCAGTTCCACATCATCCATGCGCAGTTCGTGTGGAAGTACATTCGATCGCCGGGTCGCAGATCGCTGTGCAGCCGATGCTCTTTCAGATGTTCGAGCAGCGCTCCGCCAGCGCTGTGCACGATGCACTTCGGCTTGCCAGTGGTGCCCGACGAAAACATGATAAAGAGCGGATGCTCGAACGGAAAACGTTGCCACACGAAGCGGGCAGCTTCGCCGCCTTCGATGAGTTCATGCAGCGACAAGACCGGCTGCGTGACGCTGTCAGGCAACTCGCCGTCATCCAGGCAGACGATGCCTTGCAGCGACGGCAACACAGCCGCCAGATCGGCTATGTTCGTCGCAACCGGGTTGGCGTCGAAACGCTGCGGTGCGGTGTGTGCGAACAGCAACCGCGGTGCGAGCGGTGCGAAACGATCGATCAGCGCCTCCGCGCCCATCTCGGGCGCCGCCGTCGAAAGTGTCGCGCCGAGCGCCGTAACGGCCAGTGCCGTGACGATCGCATCAGCGTCGCTGCGCATCACGCAGACCACGCGATCGCCTTCGCGCAGTCCCCACGTGGAAAGCGCGTGCGCGAGGCGCGTCACGCGATCACGCAATTCGCCGCGCGTCAGGCGTACACGCCGGCCGTTCGCGTGACATGCGGTCAGTGCGGGCGAGTCTGCCGGCGCGACGGACAGTCCAAGCAGATTGTCTGCGTAGTTGAGCTGAACGTGTGGAAAGAAGCGCGCACGTTCGCACTCATCCCCGATGCACACGGGCTCCGTGCTGCCGGACCAGGCGAGGTCCTGCGACCATTCCACGAAGTATCGCCAGAACGTGCGGTACTCGTGCACCGAAAACGCGTGTAGCGCCTCGTAATCGGTGAAAACCTTTCCGGTGTGAAGCTGCAATGCCGCGGTAAATGCAGTCATTTGCGACGCTGCGATCTGCCCGGGCATGCTGCGATAAAACGGGACGCGTGTCGTAGCGATGCTGTGGTGCGGCATTGTGTCAAACATTTGACGGCGCTCCATATAGGTTCCACGTAGACGTGGCGAACGCCGTTTAGACCTTGCGATGCCTCGAAGGCAACATTTTTTTTGTCAAGGCTCCGCCTGGCACTGACCACGCTATTGAGTCTGACTGACTTGCAGAAACGCTCAGGACCACGCGATTGCGTGTGTTCGGATAGTCCAGACTAGAAGCTCGCAATTGTTTGCTATGTACGAAAACACACTCTGCGCGGTTCGGCTGCGTTGATCCGGATGACCGCTAAAACACAGCATCCCGGACCACGAAGCGCACTTCGATTCCTGCTTCGCCAGCGCAACGGTCGTGTGTTGTGAAGCACCGGACAGGTGCCGTCACGCGCGGTTTTGTGCGATGCGTCAGCACGCTCCGCGTCACAATAAAGCACGCATTCCAGTGCACAATTGAACAGAAGACCGCTGGTCGAGCGTTTGCTCAACGCGGCATATAACTTGCGTTGCAACGCGCGCCACGCGACGCGAAGAAACTGGAGGACGTCATGCTTGAGGCCGTGCCGGTTGTCGCAAGCAGGATAGTCGATGGTGAATCGATCCGCGCCGAGTTCTTCTGCGATACCGGGCGTTTGCGCATCATCGGCGGGGGAGTTGTGAGGGCGGAATGGTTTCCTCCTCACTCATGGGTCGCCATAGCGTCCGTTTCCGGGCATAGCCGATGGGGCACCCGACCCAATGAGAGAGACCTCCAGCTGCTGATCGACAACTTCATTGTCGGTGGCGCGCCGGGATAGAACGGCGGCGTCGCGTTCTCCTGAAGCGGCTTGATGCGCGCTTGCGGCAGCATCGAAAACAATACATTCACCACGCTCGCACCTCACCATCCTCCTGCCCGAACGCCGCGACAGGCCGATATCGTGCGCTTCCCGATGTTGTCATACCGACTACTTTAAATTTTGCACTGCACAGGCCTGTTTGTTGCATGGCAGGTGGCGCCGCTCGCGACGCTCACATTGGTGCTACGGAAGCAGAAGCATGGCAGGCGTCGCTTCGCGCGGATCGCCTGCCAGTGCGCGGGCTACATTCTTGCAACACTTCGCGCCAGACGGTGCGCGATGGTGTAAAAAGTTCTCTGAATGCCGGAAGAAAGTAGTTGGAGGGGGTTGTGATGATCGAAGATACGCGGTTGCGAAAGGGAGCCGTAAACGTTCCCGACAGTAGCTTCAATTCTGACGAGGAGTCGATGCCGGCCACAACGGGTGCGCGCTTCGGACGTCTTGCGCTTTGCGCTGCGTCGGCGAGCGCTTTGGCCCTTGGCGTGGTGGGTACGATCGCGTATGTCGTCTGGTTCAACCACGACCAGCGCATTTATGCCGAAGCAGTCATGAACGCGCGACAGGCGCTCCGGTTCACGGGCTTGAAACCGCCGGCACAACAAATCGCTTCGTCCGGTCAGATAGTGCTATCTCCGTCGCCTGCTGCCAGCGCAGTGCCCGTCGCGAGTGTGAGTCTCGCCGCATCCGCCTCTTCCGACGCGCCGGATCAGCTGGTAGCGAATTCCACGGGCGCTGCGGCGCCGCGCCCGGCTGCGCGCCCTGCGCCCGCGCCCGCGCTCGCGCATCGTTCCGGCAACAAGCAGGCGGCAAGCAACAGGCCCCCCAACAGCCTGCTCACCCGCATGGGTTCGTTCTTTCATCGCGCGAGCTATCGGCAGCATGGCACCGGAAACCAGCGGGACCTCTACTCCCATCCGTAAGGAACATCGCTCACAGCGTGCCGGCTTCATGCGCGCTTTCGCGATGCCGTTCCGGCCAGGTCCGGCAACGGTGGCCGGAGTATCGATGCTTTGTCTTCTGATCGGCCTTCTGTATCTCGCGCTGGAAATCAGGACGATCTTTTCCGACCAGATGAAGCAGGAATATGCGGGACTCGTTCTCGAGGCGGCCCAACGAGCGGAGGGTGCCCGCAACCGGGTCGGCGTGTGGCAGCAACTGTCCGATGGTGATGTTGCCAAACCGGAAGGCTATCGACAGGCACGTGCCGATCTCGCTGCACACCTTGCGTCACTCGCCGCGCTGGTGAATGCCAGCCCGTTCGACGCGCCGCGCATTCCGGGGTGGGTAGTGTTGCCGGATGCGAGTCTCCAGAATACGGACGCGTTGCTCAACCAGGCGTTGACGTATTGGACTGCACAGCGCGATCGCGACAGCGCTGACGTGCGCACCCGCATTTTTCGCGTGGCGGCCGTGCTGATCGCTTTGGCGGCGCTCGTGTCCGGCATATTGATCACCGCGTTAGCGATGTACACAAAGCGCACGCTGCATCTGGCTGGCCAGTCGCAGAAATTCGAACACGCCGCAACGCATGACGCGATGACCGGGCTGCCAAACAGGCGGAAACTGATTGATACGCTTGAGGAAGCCGTCGCCTGGTCGGCTGCTGAGCCGGTGCGCCGCAAGATTGCTGTTCTTTATGTCGATCTGGACGGGTTCAAACGAGTCAATGACTCGCTCGGCCATCACGCCGGTGATGAATTCCTGGTTGCTGTTTCCAGGCGCTTTCGTCAATCGGTTCGCCGGACTGACGTCGTCGCCCGGATCGGCGGCGACGAATTTGCCGTGCTGGTCCGCGAGTTTTCAACCCACGCCGAACTGGGCGAGATCGCGCGGCGTCTCATCGCCTGCGTGACTGAGGTAGATGCGCAGATGGGGAACGGACTTGTCCGTGCCAGCATCGGCATCGCCAGCTTTCCGGATCCCGTCAACGACTACCATCGTCTCCTCGCGGCAGCCGACGAAACGATGTACCAGGTCAAGCGGAACGGCAAGAACGGTTATGCGTTCACGGTGCGGGGCAATTGAACGGGATGGGTTTAGCGCCTGCACGAACTCAGGCGGGACGATCGATCCTCCGACGCCGGTTGGAAACATCGCGGCGACCATTCAGGCCGAATCGGAACTCGCAGCGCTAAGCGAAGGAGTTTTGTAAGTAAATTCCTTGGAGAATATCTAAAGAATTTCGCCGCAACGCCGACAATCTCATATGACGGAGAGGCGAACGGCAAACTCGTCGCTCAAAAAAAACTAACTTGAAAGAGAGAGCGAGGCCAGATGAACAAGATTGCAATGATTTTCCTTGGTGCGGCACTCGTGGGTGCGCTGAGTGGCTGTGCAGGTTCAAACTTCGTGCGTCCCGATGACGCCGTTCTGCAGAATGACAAAACCACAATTTCTGCAGTGCGGGAAACATACGGCAAGCCGTTTCGCGAGAGCAATGTCACGAAGAACGATCAGGACGTAACGCTTTTGTCCTATGCGTATGCGTCGACAGGCGGCACACCACTGGAAACCGGCGTGATACCTGCTCGATCGTTAGAGCTGGCCTTCTGGAAAGACAAGTTGGTGTCTAACGTCTTTAACTCTTCGTTTAAGGACGACGCCAGCACCTTCGATGCATCAAAGCGCACGCAAATTATCAAAGGCAAGACGACCCGTGAAGAAGTTGTCGGGCTACTTGGTCGACCAGCAGGCTACGCCGTTTACCCTGCGATCAAGGATAAAAATGGAAACGCGTTGGTGTATTCGTATCACACGACTAGCGGTTCAGCGTTTAATTTGAAGTTCTCGAGGCGTGATCTGATCGTGACGCTTGATCCGAAAGGAATTGTTAGCGATGTGAGTTACGAGTCGTCAGGTATGCAGTAGCAGGCCGGGCGAGCGTTGGAAATTGCCCGGACAGTATCTGGTCGGCGCGGAGAGGAGCCTTGGGGGCTTCTACCTGTCCGGTGAAGTGCATTCCCGACGCCTGGCAACCCATTGCCCTGTTTCACCCACCCGCATCACCAAAAACACCCACACACAGCAACCGGCCCGCCTCACTCAAACGCGCGGTGCCGGTCCCAGCCTCATCGAAAGTCGTTTCAACAAACCCGCCATCGACAAGCGCCGTCAACTGACGACGCAAACCGCTCATCGGCAGGCCGGCCTGCTTGGAGAGCTTCGCTAGCGACCACGCGCGCTCCGGCGTCTCCTGCGCCGCGCGCCACAGTTGCGCGAGTACCGCGACCAGCGCCGGATCGATTTCATCGTTCATCTGCGTCTCCGCTTTGGTTTTCTTAAAACACAACCTCAAGCCATCTGCGCAACAAGCTCACCCAGCGTCTTAAGGGCAGTTTCCGTCTCAGACGTCCACGCATAGCTGTAGTTCAGCCGGATGAAATGATGAAACTCATTGCGCGTCGAAAACATATAGCCCGGCCCGATCGTAATGCCACGCGCGAGCGCGGCCTGATAAAGCCGCATCGAATCGACGCGTTCCGGCAACTCAACCCACAACACATAACCACCCTGCGGTGCTGACGTACGCGTACCCGCTGGAAAGAACCGCTGCACCATCGCCGTCATCAGACGCGCGTGTTGCCGATAGACCCTGCGCACATGCCGCAGATGACGATCGTAGCCATCCTGCCGCAGATAATCCGCGACGGCGACCTGTGGCACGGAAGGCGTCGTGAGCGTATTCAGGAACTTGAGTTTCTCGACCTGCGCGCGATAACGTCCCGGCATTGCCCATCCGATACGATACGAAGCAGTCAGGCTTTTAGAGAACGACGCGCAATGCAGCACGAGCCCTTTAGTGTCGAAGTTCTTGAGCGTCGAAGGCCGTGCATCGCCGTAATAAAGCTCGTGATACACGTCGTTTTCAATAGCCGGAATATCGTGTGCCGCCAGCAGTTCAACCAGCTGCTTCTTCCGCCCATCCGGCATCTGGAACCCTAGCGGATTCTGAAAATTCGGCATGACCATACAGGCCGCGATCTTCTCTCTTGCGATGATCCGCGCGAGCACCTCAAGGTCGATGCCATTCACAGGATCAGTCGGCACTTCGATCGCGCGCATGCCGAGGCGTTCGATCGCGTGAAGCATCGCGTAGTAGGTCGGCGATTCGACGGCCACGGTATCGCCAGGTTTCGCGACCGCCTGCAGGCTGAGGTTGATGGCCTCCGTAGCGCCCACCGTGATGATGATTTCCTGCGGATCGACCGGCACGCCGTTTTCCGCGTAACGCCGCGCGATCTGGCGGATCAGTTCGGGATTGCCGGGCGGCAGATCGTCCATCAGGTTCCAGCTCGCGTGACGCCGCGCAATCGCGTTCGCGTACTGGTTGATGCGGCGCCAGGGAAACAGCGAAGGATCGGGATACGGCGAGCCGAGCGGCATCGCGTCGTTCGCACGAATGCTGCGAAGCGTCGACAGCACGAGCCGGCTCACATCGACTTCGGACGCCACCGCCGGCGCTTGCGGCGACGTTGGCCGCGTGGCCTGTGCCCGGGCGAACTCGCGCACGAAATAGCCGGATTGCGGCCGTGTCTCGACCACGCCACGCCCTTCAAGTAGTGCGTACGCATGCAGCACGGTCTTGATGCTCACGCCGTGCTGCTGGCTCGCCTGCCGCACCGATGGAATGCGCTCTCCCACAGCGAACACGCCATTCCGCACGGCGGCTTCGATTTCGTCGGCGAGTTTTTCGTAGAGCTTCACGGCGTCGAAGGCCCCGGCAATGGAATCCCGCCAGTCTATCGCGGTACAGTACAGACTGTACTCCTCGAATTTCACGATTTCTGTGCGCCGCATTCATTTTGGAACACAGTACGCTTCGTCCATCGGCACATCCGCCTGCTTATCCGTCTGCCCGGCGACACGATCATGAAGAAACCCGAAGCGCGTATCGAACCGTACACGCACCCCGCAGCAGGCTGGGGCGCGCTCAAATATGTCGCGCTCAACCTCCTCAAGGAGAAGGTCGCAGGCGGCAACTACCGCACGCTGCTCGCACAGAACCAGCCGGACGGTTTCGATTGCCCCGGTTGCGCATGGCCGGATCGCGAACACGCATCGACCTTCGAATTCTGCGAAAACGGCGTCAAGGCCGTCGCCGCCGAAGCAACCAGCAAGCGCGCCACGCCCGCACTCTTCGAGCAGTTCACAGTAGCGGACCTGATGACCCAGTCCGACTTCGAACTGGAGCAGCACGGCCGCCTGACCGATCCGCTCGTCTACGACGCCCGGCGCGACCGCTACGTCCCGATCTCGTGGGACGCCGCCTTCGACCTGATTGCCCGTCACCTGAATCAACTCGACGACCCCGACCGCGCCGCGTTCTACACCTCCGGCCGCGCGAGCAACGAGGCCGCGTTCCTGTACCAGTTGTTCGTGCGCATGTACGGCACGAACAACTTCCCCGACTGCTCGAACATGTGCCACGAAGCGACGAGCCGCGGCTTGCCGCACACTGTCGGCGTCGGCAAGGGGACAGTGACGCTCGATGACTTCGAGCACGCCGACACGCTCCTGCTCTTCGGCCAGAATCCCGCGACGAACCATCCGCGCATGCTGGGCGAACTGCGCGAGTGTGCGAAGCGCGGCGCGACCATCGTGTCGATCAATCCGCTGAAGGAGCGTGGGCTCGAGCGTTTCGCGAGCCCACAGCATCCGGTCGAAATGATCACGATGGGCAGCACGAAAATCAGCTCGGTCTTTATCCGCCCGAAAGTCGGCGGCGATTTCGCGCTGATCAAGGGCGTGGCGAAGCGCGTGATCGAACTCGATGACGAAGCGGTGACCTCAAATCTGGAACGTGTGCTGGACGTCGATTTCATTGCAGGGCACACCGTCGGTTTCGACGCATTCGCCGACGATCTGCGTGCCGAAAGCTGGGATGCGATCGTCGCGGAATCGGGCGTGCCATTCGAAGACGTGCTCAAGCTTGCCGACATCTACGTCAAAGGTCGCGCTGTCATTTCAACGTGGGGCATGGGTCTCACGCAGCACAAAAACTCGGTGCCGACGGTGCAACTGCTGTCGAACCTGATGATGATGCGCGGGAACATCGGCCGGCGCGGCGCGGGCCTGTGTCCGGTGCGCGGACACTCGAACGTGCAGGGCGACCGCACAGTCGGCATCGAAGAAAAGCCGACGCAGCAGTTCCTCGACCGCCTCGGCGAAGTCTACGATTTCGAGCCGCCGCGCGAACATGGCCTCGACGTCGTGAACACGATTCAGGCGATGCTCGATGGCAAGGTGAAAGTATTCATCGGGCTTGGCGGCAATTTCTCGATCGCGACGCCTGACACGCCGCGCACGTGGGACGCGATGCGCGCGTGCGATCTGACCGTGCACATCACGACGAAGCTGAACCGCAGCCATCTCGTGCATGGCCGCGACGCGCTGATCCTGCCGACGCTCGGTCGCACCGAAATCGATCTGCAGAAAGGCGTGACGCAGGGCGTAAGCGTCGAGGACTCGATGAGCATGGTCCACATCTCATACGGCATGAACAAGCCGGCCTCGGAGCATCTGCTGTCGGAAATCGCGATCGTCGCGCGCATGGCGCATGCAACGCTCGGCAGCGCGAAAGTCGACTGGCTCGCGCACGCCGACAATTACGCGCTGATCCGCGACGGCATCGCGAAAGTGATCGACGGTTTCGCGGATTACAACGAGCGGCTCAAACAGCCGGGCGGTTTTCATCTGGGCGTCGCGTCGCGCGATCGCATCTGGCATACGCCGAGCCGCAAGGCGCAGTTCATCGTGCACGCGATCTCCGTCGATACGCCGATCCACCGCGCGCGTGCGCTTCACGGCGAACGCCTGATGACGCTCATGACGACGCGTTCACACGACCAGTACAACACGACGATCTACGGCCTCGACGACCGCTATCGCGGCGTATACGGCCAGCGGCGCGTGCTGTTCGCCAATAAGGACGACATCGCGATGCTGGGCTTTAAGGCTGGCGAGCGCGTCGACATCACCAGCGTATGGGACGACGGCATCGAGCGGCGCGCGGACGGTTTTCTGCTCGTCGAATATGACATTCCGCGCGGTTGTCTCGGCGCGTATTACCCGGAGACGAATCCGCTCGTGCCGTTGTCTTCCGTAGCCGATGGCGCGGGCACGCCGACTTCGAAGTCGATTCCAGTTCTGCTCACCGCCAGCGCGACAACTATGTTCCCACCAGCGCGGCAGGAAACATCTCGACGCGAGGCGGCATCGGTTTGACCGGGTAGCCGAGGCGCCGCCACGCGTCGAGACCGCCCGTCAGCGACAGCGCGTGGGAAAAGCCATCCTTGTGCAACTGCTCGCACATTTTCCGCGAGCTCGAATTGTTCTCGCAAAAGCAGTACACGACGATGCTGCGACCCATCACCTTCGATCGCAGTGGTGCGGCTGAATTCAGGTCGAGCAGCAATGCGCCGGGAATGAGCCATGGATCCTGATCGCGAACCGCTTCAGGCCTCGCATCGACGACGATGGGCGGAGACTGCGAATGCATCATCGCGTCGAGCTGTTCCGGCGAGACCTTCATGTGCGCAATGCGCCTGCGAAAGTTCAGGCGTTGCCAGTATCGATACGCCAGATAGAGCACGGCGGCCGCGGCGATGACGTCGAAGATCGTCGCGCCGTGCGATCTGACGATCGCCATGAACTTTGACACATGCTGCTCGAAGGCCGCGCCGCCCAGCAGCCAGAATGCGGCCCACGCGAGCGTGCCGGCCGTGTCCCACGCGAAATACGCTGTCGCGGCAACACTGGTCGCGCCCATCAGCGGCGGCGTAGCGAGCGCAAGACCCGGCACGAACTTGCAGACACCGACGATCGGCAAGCCGAACCGCTCGAAGAGGCTGCGCGCGTGCCGTACGCCGGTTGCGACCGTCAGCGACAGGCGCGCGAGTGTGTCAATGAGCCGGCGACCGAAGCGCCGTCCGGCTGCGAACCAGATGCAGTCGCCGAGCAGCGCGGCGGCCACGGCCGCGAACAGGATGTGCGTGAACGACAGCGTCCCGTTGCCGATCGCGGAGCCGGCGAAGACGAGCACGGGAATCGCGGGCAGCGGCACGCCGAGGCGGGTCAGCAACACGTTGCCGAACACCACCACCGCGCCCCACGTCGCGATCGCCGCTGCGGGAAACTCGATCACCTGCTGGCTCCTGTCACGTCCGGATACCGCCTGCCACTTACCCTGCCGCATCCTGCTTATTGTGCCGCGTCGTCCGATGGCGCGCTTGTCGCCGCCCAGACCGTCATCCTGCCCTTGAAGCGATCAGCGTCACCGGCACGCCCAGACAACCGGTGCTTCTCGCGATCTGCAGATCGCGCCAGGCCGACGCGCTGCTCTGGTCGAGGATCATCGGCTGGATGCGAAGGTCCGGCCGCAGTACGTTGAACGGCCATGTCGGGCGCCGCAACCGTTCGTGGACGACCGAGCCGAGCCAGATCGGCGTCGGCGCGCCTCCGCGTTGATGCTCGACCGCGTAATCTGTCGTCCAGAAACGCAGGACGTCGCGCTGGTCGGCGGCCGCATCGGCGCGGATGAAGACGAGTGTCGACGGTTCGCCGTTGTTCAGCTTGGGCAACGCGGGCAGGTCCACCGCTGTCACATCGGGTGAAACGAGCGAGAGCACGCTGCGCGCGGAAAGCGGTGTGCCTTCCACCCAGCCGCGGCTCAGCAGCTGCGTGCGCACCTGGTCGGCGGTGGCGGTCCACTGCACGGTGATCGGCTCGCGGCGGTCGCCTTCCATGCTGGAGCGATAACAGGAAAATGTGCGCCATACCCGGTCGGTCCATTGGACCGGTGTAATGACAATCGGTGCAGGCGGCTTCGCGGCGTTCATCCACGCGCTCCGCTGGACGGCATCCAGTTGGGCCCCGACGGCGAGGCCGATCAAGAGGAGAACCACGAGCGGCATGAGCGGCCGCGGCGGCGGGTTTGAAGGATGTCGCCACACGGCGGTCAACGCAACGAGAAACACCCAGATGGCCGCGAGCGCGGCGCCGCCGAGCGCGGCCGAAAACGAGAATAGCCCCGAGTACAGGCCCGAAAGCGCGACCGCAACGAGGATCGCGGTGGTGGTTGTCGCAACCAGAATCTGCGACAGCAGGCCGACGCGGCGCGCGAGCAGAAACGCGAGAAATCCGTAGATGACCACCGCACCCGCGACATGATTGCTCGGAAACGCGCGCACGCTGGAGGTCACGGATGCCGTCGACAAACCCGAGGCAGCAATCTGGATCGCGAGGATAAGCACCTGGGAAAATACAACGGCGATAAGCCAGTACAGGACGGTGCGCCAGCGGCGCTCGACCGCCATCCATATGACGGCGAAAAGCGCCAGGATTGAAAGCGTGAGCGTACTGCCGAACGTCGAGAGCGCAAAAATCGCCTTGTCGTACAGCGAAGCGTGAAAGGACCGCAGGAACCGGTACACCGACATATCCACCTGAACCAGCGGATTGCCGCTCGCGACATCGTTGAGCGTGGAGATGAACACGGCACCCGAAACCAGCAGCAGCAACGAGATGCCGACGATCAGCCCGGTGGCCGGATTGTCCGGATCCAGCGTGCGCAGGACGATGCGGCCGATTGCGTGCGGGTTGTGTTTCGCCCAGTACAGCAGGCGTTGGCGCGAGACATCGGTCCAGTTTCGCGCGTGCGACACGATCACGCCGATGAGCTTGACCGTCATCCAGCCGATTGCCACGAAGATCGCGACAACGATCACGAGCCGGAACGACACGGCGCCGGCCAGCTCCATCGATGCGCCGAACACCACGCCCGGCAGAATATGCGCGGGCGCCCAGAGCAGCGCCGACAGGACGTTGACCGCGAAAAAGCGCAGGCGCGACATGCCCATCATGCCCGCGACGACCGGCACGATCGCGCGTACCGGTGCGATGAAGCGCGCGAAGATCACGCTCTTGGCGCCGTGTTTCTCGAAGTATGTCTTGCCCGCCTTAAGGAGCCCGGGGTGCGAACGGAACGGCCACAGACGCATGATCGTCGTCTTGTGACGGGCGCCGAACCAGTAGCTGGCGGCATCGCCCGCGATGGCGCCGCCGATCGCGCACGCCATCACCCAGCCCAGATTGAGCGAGCCGGTGCCGACCAGCGCGCCCGCAATGAACATCGCAGTGCTGCCTGGCACGAAGGTGCCGATGACGGCGATCGCTTCGAAGAACGCGGCAAGCACGACGACCGCAAGCGCCCACGACGGATTCGCAGTCAGAAAATGCAGCAACTGGAAGTAGGCGTGCTCCATCAGCGGGTGTGTGTCCTTCGGGGCGGGTGGGTTTTAAACATCGGAAACATAGCACGCGATCACTTTATTCCGCTCGCCACGAGCCAGCGTCTGAAGCGGCTGCGCCATCGGGCCGCTGTCCGCAGCAGCTTCGTCACTACTGAGGTTTGTCCCGATTGGGGCGCAAGGCGATAGTGGGACAATTGGACCCCGATAAACACCACGGCTCAGTGGGAAAGGGGACAAACATGCATCGTTCGATCTATCTCGCGGCCATTCCGGCTGCTTTTGTCGCCGGTCTCCTCGCGTCTCATCTGGGCACGCCGGCCCATGCGCAAACGCCCGAGACAAAGCTCGCGCCGCAGATCATCGATGTCGGCGCGATGAGCGATGCAGACGTAGGCCCGGTAGTTCCGAATCTCGGCACCTTGCGCTCAAAAGGTCTGGTTACGACGCCGTCCGGGACCGTCGCTGTCCAGACCGGCAATGTTCCGAAGCACACACATACGGGCTCCGACGAAATCCAGTACGTGATTTCGGGCAGCGGGACGTTCTGGCTGGGTAACGAACAGCGTCAGATTCATCCCGGCGACCTCATCATCATCCCCAAAGGCACGGTACACGCCGGTGCCGAGGCGACGACCGGCGAGTTCAAGGTGCTTGCGATCAAACTGCCGCCACAGGCGCCGGGCGACCTGCACCTGGTGCAGTGAGGCGGTGCCGCCACGTCCATCCATTCGAGCCTCCCCATGAATACTTCAAGCGCTGCCGCACATCGATACGAAGGCCACGTCGAACTGTGGCTGATCCGACATGGCGAAACGGAGTGGAGCCTGTCCGGCCAGCACACAGGCCGCACCGATATTCCGCTGACCGAACGCGGACACAAACAGGCGCAGCTGCTCGCACCGCTCCTCGCCACGCAGCACTTCGACAGGGTGCTGACGAGCCCGATGTCGCGCGCAATCCAGACGTGTCGCGAGACGGGGCTGGGCGAGCGCGCAGAAGTCGAACGCGATCTGCACGAATGGGACTACGGCATCTACGAGGGACGCACGACATCCGCGATCCGTGAAACCGTGCCCGGCTGGTCCGTGTGGGATTCGCCGATTCCTGAAGGCGAAAGCCTCGAACAGATCCAGACGCGCGCGCGCTCGCTGATCGAGCGCCTGCTCGCATCGCAGGGACGCATCGCACTCTTTTCGCACGCGCATTTTCTGCGTGTGCTGGGCGGCTGCTGGATGGGCGATTCGGCGGCGCTCGGTGCGCATCTGATCCTCGATACGGCTTCGATCAGCATCCTCGGCTTCGATCGTGACAACCGGGCGCTGCGTCAGTGGAACGTGCGCTGTTCCGAAGCTGAATGACGCGTCCTGCGGCAACGTCGTCCAGCGAAGCCTCTGCATTGAAGGCTATTGCGAAACGTCGATACGTCCGTACACCCCGGTGGTCGGCGTAGGCCCTGCCGCGAAGAAGAGCGTGTTGACCGGCTGGTTGTCGACACCGTTGCCGAACGCGATGCCCCATATGCCGGGCTGTTTGATGCTCGAACCGTTGGCCTGCGTGAGCGGCCCGAGTGACGCGCCGGAATTTGGGTCGAACGCGTTGATCGTACCGTCGCCGAAGTTGCCGACCAGCAGGTCGTTGCTGAACTTCCCGAAGTTCGCGGGCGCCATCGCCACGCCCCATGGCGAGTTGAGCACGCCGCCCGCCGAGATGCGTTTCACGAAGCGGCCGGCGCTGTCGAACGCGTCCACCACGCCGTTGCCTGCGCCGTTGGTCTGGGTGCGGCCGTCGGGTCCGCGAACCGCGTACGTCACGTAGATCACGCTGCCGATCGCCTGGATGCCGAACGGCGCCATGCCGGCGGGCAGATTCGGATCGGTGAAGTTGCCCAGCAACTGGACCTTGTTGAAAGCCGCATCGAAGATGTCGACCTTTCCATTGTGAAAGTCGGCTGCGTACAGCATGTTATTGCCGGTGTTCTGCGCAAGCGCGAGGCCCTTGTACACGGCGCCGCCTGCGCCGTCGTCGTGCGCTGTGACGGCCTGTGTCGGCAGCACCTTCGGCGACCAGCCGGCGATCGTGCCGGCGTCCGTGGCCCACAGGAATATGGCGTTCGCTGTCAGGCCGTTCGCCGTCACCTTGAAGTCCGTGCTGCTGTTGAATACGATGCCCGTTGGGCCCGCAGCCTGGCCGCTCGCGGCTGGCGGGATCGTCACCACCAGCGCCTGTGGCACGCCGTTGCCGTCATACAGCGTCGACTTGTGCGTGTTGTTATCCGAGACCCAGACGAAGCCGGTCGGATTGAACACGATGCCCCAGCCGTTCTTCAGATTGGGATCGGTGTTTGGCGCCGTGACGCTGCCATCCGAAACAAGCACTGCCGCCTTGAACTGTCCGGGTGTGGGCATGCCGGAATTCGAACTGCCGCCGCCGCCGCACGCGACGACGCCCAACACGGTTGCGCCGGCCAGCGCGAGTGCAATTGCAAGTTTTCGCATGCGAGTCTCCTGATTCGATGGACGAACTGATCCGCGCGGCCGGAACGGATTATCGGCAGCGAACGGCAGCAGTGAATGACGTCTGGAACAGACGCGATGCGCCGCCGAAGTCACGGACAACGTGCGGATACGCGCTCGTCACGCTTGCCTGTCATGCTTACCCGCGCTGTTCGCGCTTGCGGTGTTGCGTCTTCGAGTACAGAACGAGCCGGCTTTTGTGTTTATTCCGCGCGAGACGATGTACCAGCGTGCCGGGTTGGACGCTGCGTTGCAGCAGAAACGCAGCGCTGCCGCGACCACCGTGCCGCGCTTCCCTGGAACCGCACGAGCAGGTACGGGACTAAGATGAAGCATTTCAGTCCCGTACCTGCTTGCGCGTTTTATAAGTGTTCAGAACAAACGGCGCCCCGCGCATGTCGGGGCGATCCTTCATCGTGAACTCGACTCGGGTCATCGGATGATGAAGCGCAGAACTTTCCTGCTCGGTGGCGTCGGTGCGGGTGTGTTGCTCGTCGGCTGGACCGCGATGCCGCCGGGACAGCGTCTGACGACATCGAAGCCATTGCCCGTCGAAGGCACGCAGGTCGCGCTGAACGGCTGGGTCAAGATCGCGGCGGACAGCACCGTCACGATCATGATGTGCAAGTCGGAGATGGGACAGGGCGTGCACACCGGCCTCGCGATGATGCTCGCCGATGAACTCGACGCCGACTGGTCGCAGGTGAAAGTCGAGAACGCGCCCATCGACAGAATCTACAACGACCAGCAGAGCATTGTCGACGACCTCTGGTTCCGGCCCGACGACGAAAGCGAAATCAAGCGCCTTGCGATCTGGATGGTGCGCAAGTTCACGCGCGAGTTCGGCGTGAATACGACAGGCGGTTCGGCGAGCCTCAACGATCTGTGGACGCCCATGCGCGAAGCCGGCGCGTCCGCGCGTGCGATGCTGGTCGGCGCGGCGGCCGCGAAGTGGGACGTGCGTACGGCGGACTGCACTGTCGAAGGCGGCAGGATCATGCATCCGTCGGGCCGTACGGCGAGCTTCGGCGAAATGACGGCGCTCGCGGCGCAGCAACCGTTGCCGCGCCGGGTGGATCTGAAAAAGCCGGCGCAGTTCAGGATTATCGGCAAGCCGCTGCGGCGTATCGAGGCCGCCTCGAAGACCGACGGCAGCGCGCGCTTCGGCATCGATGTGCTGCCTGAAGGCCTGCTGTACGCAAGCGTGAACATGTGCCCCACGTTAGGCGGCAGGGTTGCGCATTTCGACGCGTCGCATCTTCCCGCGAAGCTGGGCGTCATCAAGGCATTCGCGGTTGCGCCGTATAACGGCGGCACCGGCGGCGTAGCGGTGATCGCGCGCGACATGTACGGTGCGCTCACCGCCGCCGCAGATCTCAAGCCGACATGGCACGAGGGCCCTGCCGCGAAACTGTCCAGTGCGGATATCGACGCCCGGCTCTCAAAGACGCTCGACAGCGAAAGCGGTCACGCGTTCTACACGCTCGGCAATGTCGATGCCGCGCTGGCGACGGCTCACCAGAAAATCGCCCGTGAATATCGCGCGCCCTACCTCGCGCACGCGCCGGTCGAGCCGGTCAACTGCACGGTGCAGTTCAAGGACGGCGCGGCGACCGTATGGGTTGCCACACAGATGCCGACGCTCGCGCGCAGGCATGTCGCGAAGGTGCTCGACATCGACGAGGACAAGGTCGATCTGCGGGTGCAACTGCTCGGCGGCGCGTTCGGCAGGCGGCTCGAAATGGACTACGTCGCGCAGGCCGCGGCCATCGCGAAAGAAGGCGGGGGGCGGCCGGTGCAGACACTCTGGTCGCGCCAGCAGGACACACAGCATGACTTCTACCGGCCGGCGTGCCTGTCGCGCTTTGAAGCCGGTCTCGACGCCGACGGCAAGCTGGTGGCGTGGCGCAATACATCGGCGGGGCAGGCGGTCGTTCCGCAGGCGCTGAAGCGGACGTTCGGCGTACCGGACCTGCATCTGCCTTTCGACAAGACGACCTCCGAGGGCGCCTTCGACCAGCCGTACGAATGGCCGAACGTGCGCGTCGCACATGCGTTCGTCGAGCTGCCGGTTCCGGTGGGATTCTGGCGTTCGGTCGGGCATTCGCATCAGGCGTTCTTCACCGAGTGTTTCATGGACGAGGTCGCCGCGCTCGCGGGCAAGGACCCGGTCGAGTTTCGCGCCAGCCTTCTTGCGCGGCATCCAAAGCATCTGGCCGTGCTGCAGAGCGCAGCGGCACATGCCCACTGGGGCAAGCCGGTCGCGCTCGCACCGGACGGCGCCCGGTGTGCGCGTGGCATCGCATTGCATCAGGCGTTTGGCAGCATCGTCGCGCAGGTCGCCGAGGTCTCGCTCGCGCCGGACAGGAGTGTGCGCGTGCATCGGGTTGTCTGCGTGATCGATTGCGGCACGCCAGTGAATCCGAACCTGATTGCGCAGCAGATGGAAGGCGGCATCATCTTCGGGCTGTCGAGTGCATTGCAGAACGAGATCACGATCTGCGAAGGACAGGTGATGCAGAGCAACTTCCTCGACTTCCCGGTTGTGCGGATGTCGAATTGCCCGGCGATCGAGGTCTACATCATGCCGAGCGAAGAACACCCGCAGGGCGTTGGCGAGCCGGGAACGCCGCCCATCGCGCCCGCAGTCGCGAACGCGCTCTTCGCGCTGACTGGCGAGCGCCACTATTCACTGCCTCTCGATCCCGACACCGTACGGCTGCGAACCCCATGTCCGCTGGATCCCGCTAACACTGCATCGAAAAAAACATGTCCTCCCTCAACGTGAACAGCAAGACGGTGACCGTCGAATCCGATCCCGACACGCCGCTTCTCTGGGTGTTGCGGTGCGAGTTGCACCTGACCGGCACGAAGTTCGGCTGCGGCCTCGGCGTCTGCGGTGGCTGCACGGTCCATCTGAATGGCGAAGCGAGCCTCGCCTGTCAGAAGAAACTCAAGGAGTTGAACGGCCAGAAGATCACGACGATCGAAGGCGTGCAGGGTGCCGAAGCGAAGGCGCTCAGGGCAGCGTGGCTCGATATCGACGTCGCGCAATGCGGGTACTGTCAGAGCGCGCAGTTCATGGCGGCCTGCGCGCTGCTCAAGCACATGAAAGGTCCGAAGTACGCGAAGGAACTGGACACGGACATCGACGCGGCCCTGTGCGGCATCGTCTGCCGCTGCGGCACGTATCCGCGTATCCGCAAGGCCATCCAGCAGGCCGCGGCCACGCTGCACCTCGTCAAACGGCCGTAGCGGGCGTTTGCGTCGGCTACAGGTCCTCGGTGAACATCGGCGTGGTGCCGTTATTGTCTTCGTAGTATTCGGCTGTCGCTGCGCTGCCGGCTCCCAGCCGGACGACCGTGAATCCATGCATGTAGGTGCGGCCTTCGACGCCCAGTTGCACATCCGCCACCTTCGGCGGATTGACGATGCCCGGCATCGGCGCGAACGGCGGTGTGTCTGCGTCCGCGAAAACCGGCACCGCGCCGTTGCCGATGCAGCGGCCGCGCTGAAGCCCCTGGCAAGGGTCGTAGACGGAAAGATTGTGCTCGTGGCCCCAGAACCACGCGGCGATCGGCTGCTTCGCGGCTTTCGCGAAGCGCTGGTAGCTCGCGACAAGCTTCGGGTTCCAGGCCGTGAACGTGCCGTCGGTGCCGCGCGGGCCGATTTGCGAAAACGCGGAAAAGAGCTGATGGTGCGACATCAGGATCGTCTTGCCATTGAATTCGCTCAGCCTGTCGATGATCCAGGCTTCCTCGTCCGGTTCGATGAACGTCAGCACTTCCTCGCCGATAATCGGGACGCTGTCGTGCAGGCCGGTGTCCATCGCAATGAACTGCCAGTCGTCGTTACGCAGACAGAAGAAGCTGGCCGGCTGCACCCATGGATGACCGTTCAGCGAGGCGATCAGACCGTAGTAGCCGGCGCCGCCCGAATACATGTCGTGATTGCCGGAGAGCGTGTACACCGGCACGTCCTTCTCGTCGCGCTGCAGTACCGTATCCACGATCCGTTTGAAGTTGACGTCGCACTCCTCCGCGGTGCCGGAGTAGTAGATGTCGCCGAGATGAATCACGACATCCGGATCCTGCAATGCCACCTGCTTCAGCAGATTGACGGCGATGTCGGTACCGGTACCCCAGTCAGCGATCAGCGCGACCTTTGCGCCCGCCATGAGCGGCACGGTGACCGGCCCGACCGTCGCCGGACGGATGTATGGAATCGTCGCGCGCCCGCCATCGGGCCCGAAGTACTGCACGTAGTTTGCAACGGCGCCGGCCCAGGCGGGATCGCAGACGTTGTAGCGCATGACATCCTCGATGCTCTGTGCGGTGGTCGTATCGCCGCGCGCACGCGCTTCCATGAGGGCGAAACCCAGCTTGGCGCACTGCCACACGTCCTGCGCGATGCCGTCCGGCGGTGCATCGGGTAGCGTGGCAGCGCCTTTTGCCTTGAGCGCGGCGACCTGCTCCGCCGCGTGCACGAGGCCGTTCTCGAGTCCAGGGCGCGATGCGAGGCCAGTCAGATCGCTGGCCGCGCGCACAACGTGGTCGACGACGGATTGATAGAGCGAGACAAATGGATCGCGGAAGCTCTGCGGCATGCTCATGGTGGTCTCCTTGCGGCTCGCGCGCACGCGGGGTGGCGCGCGGCGATCCCTGATCGGGGCGTAAGACGGTCTCTGCGACGCAGGCAGGCGAACGCGCGGTCGCCTGATTGAAACGACTCAATGGCCGGGTTTCTGAAGTGTGCGCGATGTGAGTGGCCCAATGGCGGACGCTCGCGCATCCCGGGCGACGCGCAATGACGTCCGCACGCGATGCGCGGACGTCAGCCCTCTTCAGTATTGATAGAAGGAATGGAGGGCGATCGTTTTGTTGTCGCGCTATGTGCGGTAGCGCACATAGCGCGTGGCTGTGGCACTGGCGCCGGCGGTTATGGTGCGACGCCTTCGCCGTTTCGCGCGACGATCCGTCCGTGCGAGACCACCAGTTTTCGCTTCGGCCGGGCGGTGACGGCGTGTGCGACTGTATCTGCGTCGAGCAGCACGAGGTCGGCGCGTGCGCCCACGTTCAGGCCGTAATCCGCGAAACCGCAGCCGCGCGCCGCAGCGCCGGTGACGCAATCGAACGCGAGTTCGAGATCGTCGTCGCGACGCAGGTCGTAGCGCATGCCTAGAAGCATCGCCCGCTCCAGCATGTCCGGCGAACCGTACGGTGTCCACGTATCGCGCACGCCATCGTTGCCCGCGAAAATCGTCACGCCCGCTGCGATGCATGCCTTCAGCGGTGGAACCGGTACGGAAGACGGCGCCGTTGTCAAAAGCGCGACGCGCAGACCGGCCAGACGCGCAAGCAGCACATCACGCGCGCGCTCCGGCAGATCGCCGAGACAGAACGCGTGACTGATCACGACGCGCCCCTGCATGCCGAGCGCTTCGACGCGATCCAGCAGCAGGTTCATCGTGAAAGCGCCGATCTCGCCGGGCTCGTGCAGATGAATATCGATGGGCTTTTGATGTCGCGCTGCAATATCGAACGTCGCATCGAGCGACGCGACCGGATCGCCGTCGATAAGCGCCGGATCGAGCGCGCCGAGCGCGTCGGCGCCTTCGGCGAGCGCGCGATCGAGCAATGCGGCCGTGCCGGCCCGCTTTAGCATTCCCGATTGCGGGAACGCGACGATCTGCAGATCCATCGCGCCATTCAAGGTTTCGCGCGTGGCAAGCACACCTTCGAGATGACGCAGGCCGGCGTCCGTGTCGATATCGACATGCGTGCGAAGCCGTGTGGTGCCCGCGTGCAGAAACGCGCGCGCAAGCGCAAGCGACTGCACGCCCGCATCGTGCCCACTGCCGGCGCGCCAGTTCCGTTCGTTTTCGATGCGGTCGGTAAGCTTCGGGCCGACTTCATTGCGATACCACGGCATGCCCCACATGGTCTTGTCGAGATGCGTGTGACCTTCGACGAAACCCGGCAGCGCGAGCGCGCCATGACCGTTCTCTTCCACAGCGCCGGGTTCGCGCTTCAGGTCAGGTCCGATCGCCGCGATGCGCGTGTCGATGATCGAGATGTCTGCACGCGTACCGTCCGCAAGACGCACGCCGGTGATCAGCAGATTCCTGCTCACGCTGACTCCGCGGGCGCTTCAGGGGCTTCAGGCGGCGCGAAGCGCGGTTGCACGGCGATGAGCTGATCGTCGGAGGTCGCCACGATCCATCGGTGTGCGCGCTCAACCATGTGCCGGTTGTGATCCTTCAGCGGACCGAGCGTGCTCGCGGTTTTCCACACCACGGGCGCGGCGCGGCTGGTTCTTCCGGAGGGCCCGCCCACAAGCAATGCATAAGGGCCGAGCGGTAACGAAACAAACGGGAGCGCCGGGCTGATCCGCACGCGCCAGTCGATGAACGGCGCATCGCTGAAAAGCAGCGGCGACGGCAAGCCGTAGAGCACAGTGAAGTCGTAGAGTGCGAGCTGTTCGCGCATCGGCACGTACGGCCGACGGATATCGCCGACAACCGCTGCGCGGATTTCGTCGTCGAACATGGCTTCTTCTGAATAGCGCGCGTGGGCTTCCTGTGCTTCGCGCTGGTAAGCGCTGAATACGCCGAGGTCCACGCAGTCGTGCACGGCGCGCTGCACTTCCGCCGCCGATCCCGCTTCTTCAGGTTTGCCCATCTGCGCGGCCCGCAGAAAGCGGGCGAGGCCGGCTTCGTGGACCGCGGGTCCCTCTGCCCTGGGTTCGTCTTCGGCATCCTTGCCGAGCGGCACGAACAGATATTTCTCCGCGGCGAAACGGGATTTCTTGCCTTCGTCGAACTTCACGCCGCCATCGGTGCAGTCGAGATAGCGTGTGCCGACTCTGCCATGCTCCCAGACGTAGTTTTTCAGAAAAGGCCGTAGCGGATGCAGTATTTCGTGTTCGGTCATTCACACCCCTGTCTGAGTTTTTAAATGCTTACCGGCAACGCACACATCCGCTGCTAATGATCGCTAACCCCGGCCCCCGGACGGCCGGCCCCCGGATCACCGGGGTGCTCATGCCCCACATGCACGGGCGGCACGAACCACGCGAGACACAGACCGATCACCGCCGCGACAGTGGCAAGCGCGAGACCCACGTGTATCGAAGACACGAGCGCGTCGCGTGCGGAATTCATCATCGCATTGCCGGAATGGCCCGCGCTGATCAGACGGCTGATCAGCGCGGCCTGTTCGTCGCGATCGACCAGCAGTTCAGGGCTCGCGAACGACTTGAACCACTGCGTCGCCTGATACGAATCCAGCGAACGGTGCACGCCCATCGTGTACAGATGGCCGAGCAGCGCGCCCGTCATGACCGTGCCCAGCATGCCGCCAAACGTGCGGAGCGATTGCAGCAACGCCGTAGCCGCGCCGACATGATCGCGCGACACGATCTGCTGCGAAAAGATCGTCAGGTTCGCGGCGACGAGACCGAGGCCAAGACCGCTCACGCCCATGCAGGACATCCATACGATATGCGGTTCCGTGCCATTTAGCGCGACGAGGACGAGACACGCTATGGCGAACAGCGCAAATCCTGCATACATGAGGGCATTCGCGCGCCGTACGCGCGTGACGATGCGATTGTTCAGCACGCTGCCGACGGTCGTGCCGAGCAGCAGCGGTGTGATCAGCGTGCCGGAATCGTGCGGCGACATCGCATAACCGCCCTGAAACAGCAACGGCACATAGAACACGAGCGAAAACAGCGCGAAGCCGCCGAGCACGGCCATCGCAAAGAGCGCGGCGAGCTTGCGGTCCATCAGCATGTCGATCGGCACGATCGGATCGCCCATGCGTTTTTCCCACAGCCAGAGCGTGATGGTGCAGCCCGCGGTGATGGCGGCGAGCACCATCGTCGCGCGGCTGAAGCCTTCTCGCGGAAACACTTCGATGAGCAGTTGCAGCGCGCCGAACGTTACCGCAAGGACGAGTGCGCCGAGCCAGTCGAGACGCACCGGCCCGCTCTGCCGTGCGTGGCGCAGATGCGGCAGGAAGCGCAGCACGAACAGCAGCGAGACGACGCCGATCGGTATGTTGACAAAGAACACGAGCCGCCAGCCGCCGTATTGCGTCAGCATGCCGCCGAGCATGGGACCGACGATATTCGCGAGGCCAAACGCGGTCGAGACGAACACCAGCCATCGCAGACGCAATTTCGTATCGGGGAAGAGGTCGGCGACGGTGGCGAACATCGTGCCGATCAGGATGCCGCCGCCGATGCCCTGCAACCCGCGCGCGATGACGAGGAACAGCATGCTGGTCGCGACGCCGCACAATACCGACGCGACGGTAAACACAACGATCGCGGCAACGAGAAAGGGCTTTCGTCCGAAGAGATCGCCGAGCCGCCCGAAGATCGGAATCGTGATGACCGAAGCCAGCATGTACGACGTGGCGACCCACGCATACAGATCAAAGCCCTTGAGGTCCGCGACGATGCGCGGCAGCGCGGTGCCGACGATGGTCTGGTCGAGCGCCACCAGCATCGCCACGAAAGCCACACCGAGCATGGCCAGCAGCGATTCGCGAAAGGGCAGCAGTTGCCTGTCTGGATCAAAGGCAGCGATGCCGGGAGTCATGACGTGCTCCGCGCAATGTCGGGGGCGGCGAGTCGCAGGCGACCGGCCGGAATGCCTGCGTATGCCGGGCTTCATGAATGTCGCACCGCGAATTGAAAGCAGCAAGGCATTTGATTGATACGACGAACGTTCTGACCTGAACCATCTGATACGCGGGCTTGCGCACGCCCATGCCCGTCGCGGTCGACCCGGCGTTATTTGAGGGGAAACCCTGAGAGAGAAAACGACAATGGCGCGACAAGAAGGAATGACTAGACTGTAACCAAACGTAACTAAGTGTGACGAAACGATAACGATAGGTACGGGGATGTGACGCACGCGGGACCAGTTGGTCGGGGAAAAGAAGAAGAGTTCGGGGAAAAATAAGAAGAACAGAAATAACAAACACGTAGCGGCTTTAAAGCCGCACGCATGGGGGTAAATGGCCGCAGGTTTCCTGCGGCCATTTTTTTTTTGCCGATACGGATGTGCGTTACCCGTATCAGGCCGGCTTGCGTGCGGGAATCGCCAAACCTCTGGCCACGGCCGGACGCGCAATAAACGCTTCGAGCGCGCGCGTGACGTGCGGGAAGTCCGAGATCTGGACAAGGTCGCCCGCTTCATAGAAGCCGACCAGATTGCGCACCCACGGGAACGTAGCCATATCGGCAATCGTGTAGGCGTCGCCCATGATCCAGTGACGTGTTGCCAGCCGCTCATTCAGCACGCCCAGCAGACGCTTCGATTCGGCGACGTAGCGGTCGCGCGGACGCTTGTCTTCGTATTCCTTTCCCGCGAACTTGTGGAAGAAGCCCACCTGACCAAACATCGGGCCGACGCCACCCATCTGGAACATCACCCACTGGATCGTTTCGTAACGTCCGGCGGCGTCCTGCGGAATGAACTGACGGGTCTTGTCGGCGAGATAGATCAGGATCGCGCCGGATTCGAACAGCGCCAGCGGCTTGCCGTCGGGTCCGTCGGGATCGAGGATCGCGGGAATCTTGTTGTTCGGATTCAGCGACAAAAACGCGGGTGACATCTGATCCTGGGTCTCGAAGCTGACGAGATGCGGCTCGTAAGCGAGGCCTGTCTCTTCAAGCATGATGGAAATCTTGACGCCGTTCGGGGTCGGCAGCGAATAGAGCTGGATGCGCTCAGGATGTTGCGCAGGCCATTTCGTTGTAATCGGGAAGGCGGAGAGATCGGTCATCGTGAGTCCATGGGGCAGAGTGATTTGCGGCGACGCCGCGCCGGTCAGTGCGATTCAGCGTTATTCGTCGTACAGGACGATAAATATAAACACTTCCGTGGTTTCCTGCCTGGGCTGACCCGAGGCGCATGGCGCGGGTAAGTGCCAACGCGGTTCATGCGGGCGCTTTCTATACTTCATCGTGCTCAGTTCCCGATTCACATGCCGAACCTGTGACACCGCATTCGACCTGCCGAACGGGCCTGAACGACGTTTTAGGCGCGTCGTCCGGTCATGCAGTGGTGTCCGGCGACGCAATCCGCCCGCGCCCATGATCCAGACGGATTGCGGGCACGGTAACGCATTGCGGGAGGGCGATATGGCGACATACATCGAGCTGGTCAACTGGACGGATCAGGGCGCACGCACCGCGAAGGACACGATCAAGCGTGCGAATGCATTCAAGGAAGTGGCAGCCGGAATGGGCGTCAAGGTGCTCAGCGTGCAATGGACGCTTGGGCCGTACGACATCGTCATCACAGTCGACGCGCCGGACGACGAGACCGTCACGCGAATGGG
This sequence comes from Paraburkholderia sp. GAS42, assembly GCF_050436565.1. NCBI lineage: Bacteria > Pseudomonadati > Pseudomonadota > Betaproteobacteria > Burkholderiales > Burkholderiaceae > Paraburkholderia > Paraburkholderia sp. GAS42. The sequence goes on from NZ_JBNDML010000019.1 coordinate 94,843, forward strand.
ACTGATGTTGGCACTTCAGGGAAATGTGCGCTCGACGACGATGCGCGCATTCGGCGAAGAAGAGATGGGGCGGATCATCGGAGGGATCAAGTAGGGCCGCCGCCTGCAGCGTGCGCGACATGGCGCCGTTCGCTGCCGTTAAAATGGTTCATGTGCCTCATCCATGCCGCGCGCGACATCCTGCGCGCGGCACACTTCGACCGCTCATGAACCACGACCTCTTTCCGGACCGCGGACCCGGCCGCGCCGATCACGCCAGTCAACCGGTTGCATCCACAACCTTCACGCGCGAATCGCTCGAAGCGCTGCTCGCCGGCGCTTCGACGCCGCCTTCCTTCGTAGATTGCATCTTCGACATAGCGGACCTGTCGCGACTCGATCTGGGCGGGTGCCACTTTACGCGCTGCTCGCTCGTGGAAACGTCGTTCTTCGGCGCGCAGCTAAACGGGACGCGTTGGCGCAATTGCCGTGGCCGGCAAGCCGATTTCGGCGCTTCCGATCTGCACGACGCGACGTTTCGTTCGTGTGATCTCAACAACACCAGCTGGCGCCGCGCGAAACTCGCGTCCGTATCGTTCAGCGAAAGCAAGCTGACGGGCGCAACGTTCGAGTATGCATCGACGCTGGGTCTGGAGTTCAGCGAGTGTCTGCTGATCGGCGCGGACCTGCGCGGCATCTCGTTCCGAAAGGCGACGCTGGAGCAGCTCGATTTTTCCGACGCCGACCTCGACGGCGCCGACTTTCGCGATGCCGTTTTTCACGGCGGCAGTCTGCGCGACGCGCTGTTGAAGAACGCGCGCTTCGCCGGCGCCGATCTGCGTGACGCAGACCTCGGCGGCCTCCGGCTCACCGATGCGGCACAGTTCCGTGGTGCGACCATTTCGCACGCGCAGGCCGCGATGCTGATGGAGGAACTCGGGCTGCGGGTGGCTTGAGGCGCGCGTGCAATACGCTTGCCTGCGAGGTCATTGAACGTCCGCGTGGTGCTGGCGACCCGCATTCTATCCATATGCACGTGCGCGCCTATTCTGGCGCGCAGTGCACAACGAACCTGATCAGCTTCGTCGGGCCGAATGCGTTGCTGATTGCAACATCGGCGGCGTCGCGTCCGCGCGCCATCAACACGCGGCCCGTGCGCGGCACGTTGTTACGCGGATCGAACGTTTGCCAGCAGCCGCCGACGTACGCTTCGAACCACGCCGCAAAATCCATCGCGCTCCACGGCGGGGGCGTGCCGACATCGCTGATATAGCCGGTGCAATAGCGCGCTGGAATATTCATCGCGCGGCACAGCGTCACCGCCAGATGCGCGAAATCGCGGCATACGCCTTTCTTTTCCTGCCACGCCTGAAACGCGGTCTTGGTCGGACGCGCGAAGTCATAACCGAACGTGATGTGATTGAACACATAGTCACAGATTGCCTGCACACGATCACGACCCGGCGGCGAACTGGAGAAGAGCTGCCACGCGACATCGGAAAGCAGATCGGTTTCGCAATAACGGCTGCCCAGCAGAAACACGAGACATTCGTCGGGCAGCGCTTCGACGGGAACCTGGTAGCTGAACGGTTCCGGCGCCTCCGGCTGATCGGAGATGTTGAGCAGCGCAGTCGTCGATAGCGAGATCTGCCCTTGCGGCGCGACGATGCGGCTGCACAGGTTGCCGAAGCCATCGCGATACTGCGTGATCGGCACCGGCGGATTCACGTGCAGCACATCGGGGCTCAGCACATCCTGTACGCGCGAATAGTGCGTGTTCAGCATCAACATCATCGGTGTCGGCTGCTCGCATTCGTAGATCAATTCATAGCCCACGCGGAGTTTCATCGGAACAACCTTTCTGTGTTGAGAGCGATTGGAGCGGAGCGGTCAGTCTTCGGTGACGCTCACTTCGACATCGAGACTTCGGAATGAATGCATGGCGCCATGCCATGTGCCCCACAACGGCAGCGCCTGGTAGTAATTCCACGCAACCGCCACGCGGATCAGATGCCGGTTGCCGATGATGCTGTTGGTCGGATCGAAATCGATCCAGCCGGCCCCCGGCAGATAGATCTGCAGCCACGCGTGCGTCGAGCCACCGCCCTGCGTCGCGTCGTGATCGGGCACGAAGATGTAGCCGCTGACGAACCGCGCAGCGAGCCCGAGCGAGCGCACGGCATCCATCATCAAAACCGCGAAATCGCGACAGCTGCCGCTGCGGTGGCGCAACGTATCGGCCGGACGGTTGACGCCCTTTTCGGTGCGTCGTACGTAGAAAAAGCTGGTTTTGATCTCCCGCGTCATCGCGCGCAAGAGGGCCATCGTGCCGGTCTTTCCGTCCGGCGAGATGAAGGCGCGCGCCCACGTGTCCACTTCTTCGTCAGGATGCTGGCGGCTGCGCGCATTCACGAGGTCCGTCGCTTCCTCGTTCGTGTACGCGAACGGCCAAGTCGCGGCATACGGTTCGAGCGAGTAGTCGGGCAGCGGCGCTTCGTAGTGTTCGAGCGTGACCTCGCTTCTGAAGAGCAGTTCTGTCGCCTTGCCCGAGAACGTGGCCACGGCGACCGAGTTGTCGAAGACATCGTGCAGCCAGTGCAGACGCGCGGGCGTGGGCGTGATGACAAGCTGCATCGTCAGCAGACGCAGGTCGTGACTCGCGCGCGGCCGGAACATCATTCGGTGCTCGCCAAAACTCACCGGCTCCGAATAACGGTAGACGCTGCTGTGTCGCACAGTCATGCGTTGCGGCTCATTCATGCCGCTTCACCAATCAGCCGTGATTGCAGGAGCCACCGGAATGACTGAAGTTGCCGGGACCGAAACGATCGCCATGTTGTCGCCCGTGAAAACCTGCCGCGACAGCACGAACTGGGGCGACGACCGTGGCCTGCTTCTCGTGAGCCACTTCGTGCTTCCCGGCGCGCTTCGTCGCTATGCGACCCGCCCGGCGGAAAGCATTCCGCCTTCAGCATACACGCGCCATATTTCCTGACGTCAGATGTTTTCTGCGTCGGGCGGCCGCGTTGATGGGTCAGGCGTTGTCCGTAACGGTAGTTGTTACTGCACGGTCTGCTCCAGTAGCTGCGCGACCTGCCGGAATGCACCTGTGAGCGCGGGATCGACGCCATATCGCTCTGCCAGCAACGCGCCCGGATCGAGGTAATCGACGCACACCGGCTCCTGCGCGTCCTGCCAGATCACGATCTTCAGCGGCAATTCGAGCGCGGCGTGCGGGTTGGCCTGCATGACAGGCGTACCGCCCTTTGGATTGCCGAAGAGAATCAGCCGGGTTGGGCGCAATGTCGTCCCCGCCTTTGCCGCTGCGGCGGCCTGATCGATGTCGGCGAAAATCGTCATGCCGCGTGACGTCAACGCCTGAGTGACAAGCTCCGCGGTTCGATCGAAATCGAAGCGGCTTTGCAGCGTGACCACAGCGGCCGGAGCGGAAAAAGTGGCCATAGCAGTGCTCCTCTATATATGGGCCTGTTTGCGGGGATCGCAATGGCCTGCCGCCAGCATACTGTGCCCCGGAATTAATGGCAGGCGAGCTGTACGCGTAATCCCTGGCGGGCGCTCCAGGGCGGTGGCGATACCATCGACCGGCTCGCGTCATAGCCAGCCTGCTTCACACCCACTACGGAATCCACCCGATGACTTCGACCGAACTTGCCGTCAGCGAAGCAGCCCTCGAAAAACTTCGCCACGTCAGCACCGCCACGCTTACCACGCAACTCTTCAAGCACGGCCTGCGCAACGTGTTCGTTCAGGGCATCGTGCCGCTCGTGAAGCCCGCTTTGGGCGCGCCGAATCTCGTTGGTCCTGCTTTTACGCTGCGCAATATTCCGGCGCGCGAGGACATCGATCACGTCGGCATCTTTCAGGATCCGGACCACCCGCAGCGCAAGGCGATCGAAACCGCGCCGCCTGGCAGCGTGCTCGTGCAGGACTGCCGTGGCGAACGGACCGTTGCATCGGTCGGCTCGATTCTCGCGACGCGCCTCAAAATGCGCGGCGTCGCCGGTATGGTGTCGGATGGCCCGATCCGTGACAGCGCGACGATCGCGGCGCTCGGCCTGCCGCTCTTCTGCGCGGGCGCGAGCGCGCCGCTGAATCTCGCGAAGCATCACGCGGTCGATGTGAACGTGCCGATTGGTTGCGGCGGCGTGGCGGTGTATCCGGGCGACATCGTCGTTGGCGACGCGGACGGCGTCGTGATCGTGCCGCGTCATCTTGCTGAAGAAGTCGCACACGCCGCGGCCGAGCAGGAACTGATGGAGCAGTTCATCACGGAGCGCATCGAAGCGGGCGCGCCGCTGCGCGGCACCTATCCGCCGAATGAAGAGACGCTTGCCGCTTACAGGCAGTGGCGTGCGGATCGCAACGAGGACGTGCCGAAGATGGGACCCGCGGACTGACGCATCGCGCGCACGCGCAGCCAGTCGATTCGACCACAGCAACCAGGCACGAAGAATGCCTCTGACTATGGTCACATTCCGTGGATCAACGAGGTCACTATGGAAATCGAATCAACTGCGTGGTTCCCGCTAGACCGGCATGCTCCCGTCCGCGATGGGTGGTACGAGGTGCGCCTCGTGAACGGAGACACGGCCTTCGCGAAGTTCGGCGAGGGTGAATGGACTGAGAAACCGATGCTCGTTTTTACACACTGGCGTGGCCTGTCTTCCGATCCAGCCGGATCAGATGAAACCGAAACCATCGACGCCGAAGTCGCCGCAGCCGAAGGCGTCCGTGCAGCCTGGAATGCGTTTTTCCCTGGCGTGGGCGGCGAGGTGCATCAGCAGAAGCATTAACCCGCTTCGCGTTTGCCCTGAGCGTGTGCGCGCCTGCCAGCTTCCGCCGCCAGGCGCGCACGCGTTAATGCTCGTCCGGCGCCACGAGCCCCGAGCGGCGCTGCTTGCCCCATGATCGTCCGCCGCGCAGAAAATGCAGCCAGCCGAGTGCCGCGCCGCCATGACGGATCAGCTGGAACGTGAACGGCTCGGCGATCGCGGCGGCCATCGCCATCCACAGGCTCGAGCCTGCGCGATTACCCGTCCAGCGACGGTACAGATGCACGCACCACAGATAGAACGCCAGATCGATTGCGGTTTTCAGGCCTATTACGCCGAAGATCGAAATCACAATCGCGCCGTGTCCGCCGAATACAAAACCGAGCAGCAGCGCGAACGCGGTCAGCCCATAGATCGGCTGCATCGTATCGATCGCCTTGACGGGCAGCATCAGCATGCCGAGCGTGCCGTAACGCGGATTGCCGGTCATGTCACGATTCCAGTATTGCGTCTGCAGAAAGCCCGCGAACCAGCGGCGTCGCTGGCGAAGGAAGCTCGCCAGCGTACCGGGCGCGTCCGTGCGCGCGTGCGCATTTCCAACCACGCTCACGTCCCAGGGCAAACCGTGATCCACCGAGTAACGGCGCAGACGATGAATCAGCTCGTAGTCTTCCACCAGACACTGCGGATCGAAGCCGCCGACCGCGATCAGCGCGTCACGGCGAAACGACGCGAACGCGCCTGAGATCAGCAGAAGGCTGTCCGCGCGCATCCACGCAAAACGCGCGATGAAATTGCGCATGTACTCGTACGTCTGGAAAAACTGGAAGAGCCGGCCCGCGACCGTCTTGCTGCAGACCGGCGTGAGAATGCCGGCGGCCGCCACCAGATCCGGGCTCGCGGCGAAGGCGGCGCGCATCGCAAACGTGGCGTCGTCGGCGAGCAGCGTGTCGGCGTCGACGGTCATGACCGTTTCGGTTGTCATCACGGTGATCGCGGCGTTCAGCGCGCGCGCCTTGCCGCCGTGTGGCACGCGCAGCCAGTAGAGATTCGGATACAGCGTGCTCGGCGCGCTCAGTTCGCCATCGGCAGGCGCGGTCAAGCCGAAGCGGCGCGTGAGCAGGTCGCGCGTGCCGTCGGTGGAACCGTCGTCGGCGATCACGATCTGCGCCGGGCCGTGCATCTGCTGCAACAGCGCGGCGAGCGTGACGGGCAGTACGGCGGCCTCGTTATGCGACGCGACGATGACGCCCATTTCGGGCATCGCGGTTTCCCGCGCGCGTGTTGATGCCGATGCAGCGGGCGGTTGCACGGGCCGGATCAGCGGCAAGGTTTTGAGCGTGACGAACGCGAGCAGCAACGTGTCGTAGACGACATACGCGATGCCGGTCGACCACGCGACGACGCCATGCAGAAAAAACGCGCGCGCAAACAGCACGAGCCACAACGCTACGACGCTGCAATGAATCAGCACGCCCAGCATCGTCGCGGGACGCGGCAGGATGCGCGGCGACGCGAGCGCGAGCGCATTTTCCAGCGATGCCTTTGCCTTGCGCGCCGCGTCGGCGGAATTCACGGGCGCGGTCTCGACAGGAAGATCGACGTCCGGGGTCACGGCACCATCCGCTTCAATACCGATTTGCGATCGATCCACTCGTGTTTCAGCGCGCCGCCAATATGCATCGCGAGCAGTGCATAGAGCGCATAGCCCAGCCACGTATGCAGCGCGCCGAATGTGTCGTGCAGCGGTTCTTTCACGGCAGGATCGAGGTTCATGATGAGCCCGATGCGCGGCCACGGTACGGTGCCGAAGAGGCTCATCGGATGCGTCGCCGCATCTTTCCACGCCGAGTCGTGCATCCAGCCTGACAGCGGCAGGCCGATCATCAACAGATAGAGCACGAAGTGGGCAACATGCGCCGCGCCGCGTTCCCAGTTCGGGAAGCTGCGTGGCAGCGGCGGCGGCCGGTGCGAAGCGCGCCACAGAATGCGCAGCAACGCGAGGCCAAGCACCGTAATGCCGATCGACTTGTGTGTGTCGATGACGGGGCGCACCCAGTTGTCCGGGAGCGAATCCGCGCTCAGCCCGAGGGCGACGTTGATGAGAATCAGCACTGCGATGATCCAGTGCAGCAGCATCGCGGTGCGGGAGTACTGGGAGGGCGTCGACGCGTCGGACGGTTCGGCGCGTGAAGGAGTGGCCTGTGTGTTCATCGGTGATGTTGTTTGAAAGGGTGCGATGAAAGCTGTTCGAAATGGGGTGGAAGTGTATCCCGCTCTTGACCGTGCCGCTGTCCCCAAGTCAAACGCCTCTAACGCGCACTTTATTCCGGATGCACCATTTCGGACATTTCCGGATATTTCACGGAATAAACCAGCACTGGATGTGTAAACAGTGCAGGCGTACTGTCATTTATCGGCGTGTCGCGCGACTCATGCTTGCGAACGCGCAAAAGCGTTTGACGGATCCCGCAGGCAAACGTGCAGATCCTCAACGCACCTCACGCGCCGTGGCCCTGGCATCAGAGCCGGAGACATTATTCGGATGAATATCATGAAACGCTCGAAACGGATTTTCCTTAAGGTGTTCGGCGCCACGACGCTCGCTGGCGGAACGGCCGCGTGGCGCCTGTTCGGCGCCGCACCGGCGCAGGCACAGGCGGCGACCGGCACGCCATTCGAAGTCAGTCATACGGACGCCGAGTGGCACAAGCTGCTCACCGACGCGCAGTACAACGTGCTGCGTGAGGAAGGGACGGAGCGCCCCTACAGCAGCCCGCTCAACAGCGAACATCGCCCGGGCATCTTCGCCTGCGCGGGTTGCAAGCTGGACCTTTTTTCGTCGAAAACAAAATTCGACAGCCACACCGGCTGGCCGAGTTTCTGGAAGCCGCTCGATGGCGCCGTCGCGACGCAGACCGATACGTCGTTCGGCATGACGCGCAACGAGGTGCATTGTCGACGCTGTGGCGGCCATCTCGGCCACGTCTTCGATGACGGCCCGCAGCCGACTGGTCTGCGCTATTGCATGAACGGCCTGGCGATGACGTTTACGCCGAAGGCGGTTTGACGCTGCGTTGTGCTGGTTTCGGTTTTCACGCGGTTATCCGCGAGCAACGGTCCTGCGCCGGCCGGGCATGATGCCAAAACGGCGCGCTGAACGAGGACGTGGATCATGAAGTTGCTGACTCAGACTTTCAAACGGTCGACGCGCGCGCGGGCGATGGCCATCGCGATTACGCTCGGCCTGTGTGGCGGCGCGCTTGTCGTGACGCAGCGCACGGCGTTTTCTGCGGAAGCGGCTGTCGCGATTGCACCGCCCGCCGTCGACGAACCCGCGACTGGCGCGCACACGGAAACGGCGGTGCTCGCCGGTGGCTGCTTCTGGGGCGTGCAGGGCGTGTTCCAGCACGTGCGTGGTGTGACGAACGTCGTCTCCGGCTATTCGGGCGGCCAGCGGGATACGGCGGAATACGAAACGGTCAGCACAGGGCGGACTGGCCATGCGGAATCGGTGCAGATCACTTACGATCCGTCGCAGATCACGTACGGCCGTCTGTTGCAGATCTACTTTTCGGTCGCGCACGATCCGACTGAACTCAACCGCCAGGGTCCGGATGTGGGCACGCAGTACCGGTCGGCGATCTTTCCGGCCAACGACATGCAGAAGCAGATCGCGCAAAGCTATATTGCGCAGCTCGACAAGTCGCATGCATTTCCCTCGCCGATCGTGACGAAGACCGATCCGCTGAAGGCGTTCTATCCGGCCGAGGGCTATCACCAGAACTATCTGACGCTGCACCCGGACTCGATGTATATCGCCATCAACGATCTGCCGAAGGTCGAGAACCTGAAGCGGCTGTTCCCGACGCTCTATCGCGACAAGCCGGTGCTCGTTACGACGGCGGCGTCAAAGTGAACCTTGCCTGCGGCGACGCCGCAGGGGGATAGTCGTTGCGCGTCAGAGACTTGAGAGGGGTGTGCGCAGGTTGTCCACAGCCTTTTCAACATTATCTGTGGATAAGCGAAGCGCGTGAGCTTCGCACCACGCGATGGATGCCAGCGGGGATCGCGCTGCACGATCCTGATCCGCCAGTCGCAATCCTTTTCCGCTCAGGCACTTGACGCGTTCGCCCCTGGCTTATCAACAGCCCTGTCAACAGAAACTGTGGATAACCGTGGCGGGTCAGGGATACAGCTTATGTAGCGTTCCCGGCGGCCGGTGCCAGCGACACACAGACACCGGATGTGTCCCGCAACGATGTGCCGAATGCAGGGTCCGATCTGCGCATCAAGGTCCGCCTGTGTAGCAGGCGCTGACGCAGAGCAAAGTAGGACTCTGGACGCTTCTATCCCCAGCCTGCGTTGACACTCCCCATTTGATCTGGCTGTTCCGCCCGCCTGGTGCGGGATTTTTTTTGCCCGCTCCGGTAACGCGATATCCCGTTGATCCCCTATAGGAAAAGTACGATTTGATAAAAACGTTGCGGCACTGCGAATTTTGCGAATTGTTGACAAATCGTTAGCTTGATTTCCGCTAGTTTACGGGCGGTTAATAGTCCGTAGTACGAAGCAGAAGAATGAACCGGAAGACATACAGGCTGGTATTCAGCCAGCTGAGAAACATGCTTGTCGCCGTCGAGGAAACCGTCGCGGCAACCGGCAAGCAGGTGGGAGAGACCCCGGTACGCAGCAGAAAATCACAGGGTGTGATTTTTTCGATTCACGCCACGCTATTCACACTGAGACAGATCGCGCTGGCCGCACTTGCGCTGCTCGGCGCGCTGCCCTCGCTGTCGGGCGCCCAGATCGTTCCAGGTGGCGCGCATGCACCGTCCGTCATCCAGACACAGAACGGGCTGGATCAGGTGAACATCAACCGGCCTTCCGGCGCTGGCGTTTCGATGAACACCTACGGCCAGTTCGACGTGCAGCCGAAAGGCGCGATCCTGAACAACTCGCCGGTGATCGTGCAGACGCAGCAGGCGGGCATGATCAACGGCAATCCGCACTTCGGCCCCGGTCAGCCGGCGCGCGTCATCGTCAACCAGGTCAACAGCAGCGCGGCAAGCCAGATCAACGGGCATCTGGAAGTTGCGGGCCAGCGCGCTGAGGTCGTCATCGCGAACGGCTCGGGCATTTCGGTCAATGGTGGCGGTTTCATCAACACGTCGCGCGCGATCCTGACCACGGGCACGCCGAACTTCGCACCGGACGGCTCGCTGTCGGGCTTTAACGTAACCGGAGGCAATATCAGCATCCAGGGCGCGGGGCTGAATGCAGGCGACACCGGTCAGGTTGACCTGCTCGCGCGCGCGGTACAGGCAAACGCCGCAATCTATGCGAAGAACCTGAATGTCGTGACCGGTGCGAACAGCATCAGCCATGACACGCTCAATGCAACACCTGTCGCGGGTAATGGTCCGGCACCCGGTGTGTCCATCGACGTGAGCCAGCTCGGCGGTATGTACGCGAACAGGATCGTTCTTGTCGGCACGGAGAATGGCGTTGGTGTCTCAAATAAAGGTGTTCTCGCGGCGCAGGCGGGCGATCTCGTACTGAGCACCAACGGCCTGCTGACGCTAGCCGGACAGACCAACGCGAGCGGCAACATGGCGCTCTCCGCAGCAGGCGGCATCGACAACAGCGGGACAACCTACGCGCAGCAGAGCGTGACGGCGAACACGTCTGGCGCGCTTACGAACAGTGGCGTGCTGGCCGCGCAGCAGAACGCCGCCGTCAATGCGGCCAGCGTGGCCTCGACTGGCACGCTCGGCGCGGGCGTAAACGGCGACGGCAGCCTCGCGCAGTCCGGCGACCTGTCCGTGACGGCTGGCACCACACTGACCGCGACCGGTGGTAATGCGGCGGGTGGCAATGCGACGCTGAACGGGGCGTCGGTCAATCTCGCCGGAAGCAGTACCTCCGCTAACGGTGCGCTGGCACTCACGGCCAGCGGCGGCGACCTGAACCTGTCGGGCGCAACGGTGACGGCAGGCGGCGCGCTGGACACGCGCGCCTCCGGGACGCTCACGAACGTCGGCGGCACGATTGTCAGTAACGGCCAGGCCACGCTTCAGGCCGGGACGCTTGATAACACGGCTGGGTCGGTCATCGGCCAGAACGGGCTCACGGCAACGGTCGGTGGCGCGCTGGACAACACGAACGGCAGGCTGCTTTCGAACACGGACCTGAGCCTTGCCAGCGGCACGTTGAACAACAACGGCGGCCAAATTGGCGCGGGCGCGAACGAAACGATCCATGCCGGATCGCTGATCAATGCGGGCGATGGCGGTTTCAACGTCAACGTCAAGGGCAATACCGACCTCAAAGGGGCAACCATTGCCAGTACGGCCACGCCGGATAAAAACAGTCTGACGACGGGCACGCTAACCTTTAGCGATTTCGAGAACAGCTCGAGCTACGATGCGAAAAGCAGCGGGATCTCAGCCGGTGCGTCGATGGGTTTGCCGGACAAGGCGGTAGGCCCGGCCTCGGTGCCGAACTCGGGCGGCATCACGCCGTCTCTTGGCCAGCATGACAGTGGCAACGACAGTGCGACGACACGCAGCGGCGTGAGCGCTGGCGCGATCAATATCACTGACACTGACCATCAGACGCAGGACGTTGCGAGCCTGAATCGTGGCACGTCGGACACGAACGGGACGGTCGCGAAAACGCCGGACGTGGACAACCTGCTGGAGCGGCAGGCCGACATGATGGGTGCGGCGAGCGCGGCCGGTCAGGCAGTGGCGACGCAGATCGGTAACTATGCGGACCTGCGTCTGCAGGAGGCTCGGGATGCGGGCGACCAGGCGGGCATTGCGGCGTGGTCTGAGGGTGGCAGTGCGCGCGTGGCGATGCACACGGCGGGCGGTGCGCTGGCGGCCGGGCTCGGCGGCGGCAATGCATTGGGCGGTGCTGCGGGCGCGGCGACGGCGGCGGTACTGGCGGGGAACCTGAACGGCATCAGCAATGCGGTTTACGATGCAAACCCAACTGGCGACGCCGACGCGAATCGCATGCTGGGCAATATCCTGGCCAATGTGCTGGCCGGAAGTGCGGGCGCACTCGTGGGCGGAAATTCCGGGGCATTTGCGGGGGCGAACGAGGATCTGTACAACCGTAGCACCTCGTGCAACGGCGCTCACTGCGATGACAGCAATGCGATCGGCAAACGGAGTGATCCAGCCGATGCATTCAGAATCGATCTGGTGAGCAGGTATTGTGGTGCAGGTAATTCATGCACCGATGCCCAGTTGAAGCAGGTCATGCAAGCTCAAGCTGATATGGCAAAAGCGGTGGGCGAGACGCCGTTGGTGGCAACTCTGTCGCCAAATTACGCCACTGTCGGTGCGGGTAGCCTGTCAGGCGCAGTGGGCGGTGCGGTCAACCTCTACGACGGTGCAGTTTATACGTCATACAGTGTTAGTCAGTCATTCCCGCCCGCATCGTGGGCGCCGGGTGCTACAGCCACGTTTGGTTGGATTTGGGGGGCGCGTAATGCATCGTCGACTAATGCATTCATGAATGGAGACGGAAACCAGTTTTACGTCTCTATCCCCCTCGGTAGAATTAATTTAATGGGTGCGGTTACCCACGCCTATGGCGGTTCAACAGCTATTGAACTAGGCATTACCTCGCCCGGAGGGATTACGGCGGGCATTGTGCCTTGGAGTCATTCGACTCCGCTTAACGAGAAAAAGTGACGATGGAGGATCGAGATGCGAGGGCCAACTGACGAAGAATGGAAGCGCATGACCCCGGAGCAGAAGACGACTTATAAAATATTTGTTGGAGTCGTTCTGTGTATCTTGGCTTTACTCTTGGTAAAGAAGTTCTTCTTCTAAATCTATACGACCAGAACAGCAAACCCGGCTGCGGCCGGGTTTGCTGTTTGTGGAGTCATTCAATCCGGCGTGATAACGAGCCTGCCGTGCTCCACCTCGATCCTCACGCGCTGGCCGGGCGGGAATCCGGCTTGCTCAAGCCACATGCCGGCGATGCGCAGCCACGGAAAAAACCTTGGTGTTCGCCAGGGCCTGCCGGGTTTCGGTGAAGCGCGCGAAACCCTGGAGCTTTGTTGCATCCGTCGATAACTCGGGCACGGATGCGACCGGCAAGCGGCAGGGCAACGTGAGCCTCGGCATCGACAACCCGCTCGGTCTGAACGACGTGTTCACGGTCGGCGCAAACCAGGACCTGTCGTTCGGCAACAAGTCGCTCGGCTCACACGGGTTCAACGGCTCGTATTCTGTGCCGTGGGGTTACTGGACGGCCACACTGTCCGGCAACACGAACACCTACTACCAGAACATCGCGGGCGTGAACCAGATGTTCGTGTCCAGCGGCAATTCACAGACCGCCGCGCTCAGGCTCACGCGTGTCCTGAGCCGCAGTCAGAGTGATGTGTTTGGCGTGGGGCTCCAGCTCTCGAAGCGCTTCGGTGAGAGCTTCATTGACGACACCGACATTCCGCAGCAGCGGCGCAACAACACGTTCATCGAAGCTGGCCTGACCGACCGGCACTACTTTGGCGCGTCGCAGTTCGACGGCACGCTCGCGTACCGCCAGGGCATAGGCGGGCTTGGCGCGACGCCCGATCCGTATCCTGATGGCCCCACGTATCGCTACCACATGGCCGTGCTCGACGCGAACCTGTCGGTGCCGTTTGCCGTCGCCAGCCAGAGCTACCGGTATGTAACGACCTTTCACGCGCAGTTCACCAACGACACGCTGTTCTATCTGGACGACCTGACCATCGGCAGCCGTTACACGGTGCGCGGCTTTGACGGCGAAACCATGCTGGCGGCAGAGAAAGGCTTCTACTGGCGCAACGAACTGCAGTGGCCCATCGGCCAGACCGGACAGGCGCTGTATGCGGGAATTGACTATGGGCGCGTGTTCGGACCGAACACGGCGTTTCTGGCCGGGACACAACTGGCGGGTGCAGTGATCGGCATCCGCGGTGGTCTGCCTTCCCGCTTTGTCGGTATCTCCTATGACCTGTTCGTCGGAACGCCGGTTTACAAACCCAGCGGCTTCCCGACTTCGCGTGTGACGGTGGGAGTGCAGGCTACGGCGCAGTTCTAGCATGCCGTGGGGGAACGCGAGGGACATCGCCCACTCGACGTGCACCGCAGCATCGACAACTCACATGTATAGACTTTAGACAAGTCACTTGTCTTGTTGATCGGCGTTAAGGGTCGCCGTTAGCTTGAATCTCAAACGAGACACATGTCTAATATGTAGGACCGTCCTTCTGTGGGGGACGAAGGTTTCGCCGCACCGCAGCGTGTGTGGAAACGTGGGGAATGGATGTTTGAGGACACGAGGGGAAAGAAATTTCCCCCACACGCCGCCCGGAAAGCCTTATGCGACGGGGCTGTTTATCACAGGGTGTGATTTGTCCACAGCTTTTTCAACAAGATGTGGGGATAACCTGTGCGCGTCGCGGGCGGCCACTGAAAGCCACCCGCGACGCATCGAGCGTGGTCTGAAAATCCACGCTGCCGGATCAGAGAGCCTTAATAACCGCGCCAGCCGCCATGACGCTCGCGCCATTCGTGTTCGCGCCATGCTTCGCGACGCCATTGACGTTCACGCCATTCGCGCTCCTGCCATTGGCGCGCGCGCCAGTCTTCGTAGCCACCGCCATAACCATAGCCATAGCCGACCGCGACCGGTGCGGGCTGCACATAAACAGGTGCGGGCGCGTACACGGCAGGGCCAGGAATGCCAAGCCCGATCGCGACATCGACATGAGCTGACGCGGCCGACGACGCCGCCAGCACGGCGATACCCAGTACTGCACCAAGGATCTTCTTGTTCATCTGTTTCTCCTTGCACGTCGTGTGCGTTGTCAGTGACTACGGCTCGAAGTCTATGAGGCGATGTCAGACACAGGTGAAACAGCAATGCGAGAAAGGTAACGCGTCGTTACGAAGCGCTTACGGCCTTCTCGCGATGAAATCGATCTCGACGAGCGCATCGCACGCGAGCGCCGTCACGCCGATGCATGTTCTGGCAGGTAACGCATCGTTCGGGAAATACGCCCGGTACGTCTCGTTCATCGACGCGAAATCGCGTTTGAATTCGGTTAGAAAGATACGCGCCGATACCACGTGTTCGAGCCCGAGTCCCATGCCCTGCAATACGAGCATGAGGTTGTCCATCACGCGCCTTGTCTGCTCGACGACGCCTTCGGGCAGCGGCGCGTGGTCGTCATCGGGCGAAGTGGGCATCTGTCCGGTGACGAAAACCCAGCCGTCTGATTCCGTTGCGTGACAGAACGGCCCGACTGGCGTCGGCGCGGCGGGGACCATCCAGAATTTGATGTTGTGACTCACAGTCGTCTCCGTTTAAAGCGACCGGGCGCTGCGCGCGGTCCCGTCAGAAGGTAGCCCGCCAAAAAGCGTTTGCGCAGACCACGCGCCCTACTTTGCGCCGGTGGACGATAGTCTTTTCGCGTCATGTACTTGCGACGTATCCGGTGAGGTTGTCCACAGCCTTGCCAACACAATGTGGGGATAACCTGTGAGCGCAGCGGACGGCGCGGAGGCTCGCCGGCTGCTGTAACGGAAGCGCATTTCGCGCATGCTACGATGATCCGCACTGTGATCGATGGGCGGACTGGCAATGACAACCCTCTATGACACGCTCGGCGTGCCCGCGAGCGCCACGGGCGATGAAATCAAGCGGGCTTACCGGAAGGCGGCGATGCGCTGGCATCCGGACCGCAATGCAGGACACGAAGACGTGGCGCGCGCGGCGTTTCAGGACGTGAAGAACGCGTACGCGATTCTGTCCGACGCGGCCCAACGCGAGGTCTACGACGCGGTATACGCCGAACAGATGCGCGTCTGGGAAACGCATCAGCAGCGCAAAGCGCGGGAGCAGGCTGAACGCGACGCGGCCGCGCGCGCAGCGGAAGAAGCGGCGTACGCGGAAATGGTCGCGCTGGCGATGCGCTTCGCCGATGAAGGACACAATCGCGACGTCGTGTTCGGCGTGCTCATTGGACAGCAATGCGAGGCCGGTCTGGCTGCGCAGATTGCCGCGAGCGCGGTGGCGCTGCATGCGTCGCGCCAGGCTCCGCCGGTCGTGGAGGAAGAGGTTGCCGCTGCTCCCGATGATTCACGCAGCCCTGCAGCGACCGACGACGACGCGCATCAGGCGAAAGCCAACGGGAACGCGAATGGAAGCGGTCTCGGTACGCTGTGGTATCAGTTCCTGAGCGGATTGCGGTTTTGATCGATTGCGGCGCATCTTGTTGCGCTCGCGATGTTCCGGTGCGCAAACGTTTGTTTGCGGGGATCTGAGCGATGCCACACGCACGTCTGTAGACGACCCCGATGGACAGAAGTAGAGTTCGGACAGAGTTGAGAAAAACCATCCAGAAGAATACGGGGGCGACATGACATACCGGTCATGGACGGTCAGGACACTCGCTGTTCCATCGGCAATCTGGCTGGCGTTTGCCTGCGGTTTTGCCATTCACACGCTCAATCCGCTTTACGCGATGCTGACCCTCGGCGCGTTACCGCTCGCCGTGCTGTGGGGCATCGTGTGGCTGTTCGCAAGCGCGTTGGGCAAGGAAAACCTGCCCGTTGCACCCGGCGATGCCAGGGCGAAAGCGGAACCGCTCACCAGTACAGCACTTGTCGTGGTGACTGCCAGCGAAGCGCAACCGGCCCAGCCGGTTCAACCGTTCACCGTAACCGTGGCGCCGCCGGTCGCGCCTGCGGCCACAGGCGTATGGCGACGCTACGCGGCGCGAACCATGGATCTGCTGTTATGGACGTTCGTCGCCGGCTATGCGGTGGGTTTCGTCAACAGCGCGACGGGTTGGCATCTGCTGCAATTCCGCTCGACGCTCATGGTGAATATGAGCTTTCTGGGCATGATCTATCTGCCGATTGCCTTTCTCATCGATGCACTGGTGTATGCCGCCTGCGGAAACAGCATCGGCAAGGCATTACTCGGCATCCGGGTTGTCGAAACCAATGGCGCCGCGCCGTCGTTCAGTCGTTACCTTGCACGGAATTTTTCTGTATGGGCGCGCGGATTCGCGTTTGGTGTGCCGGTTGCGCAGCCGCTTCTGTTGATCCTGAATGCGGTGATGCTCAAGCGTGATGGCGTCACCGCGTGGGATGCGCGCCTCAAGTTTCGCGTGGTGCGCGAGCCGTGTACGGTGGTCCACTATGTACTGGCAGTCGTGTTTGCTGCGCTGCTCGTGTCAGCGGCCGCATACCATCGGGCGACGCATCGCAGCGCGGGCGCTTTCGCGCCTGCCGTGAAAATGCAGCCCGATGCCGCACGTGCGAAACCCGCAAACGCGGCGACGTTGCAGGCGGAGCCCGGCGTGAAAAAGCTTTAGGCCTCGCGGAGACAGGCGCAACGCCTGCCGCATTGTTCTGGTTAAAGACGCAGGCTAGCGCCGTGTGCCGAAGTCGTTTGCAGTGACGACGACGCGTCCACCTGGATTGGCCAGCAGCTTCCTTTCGGCGACAGCGAAGATGCGCTTGCGGCCGTCCTCGAAAGTTCTGAGGATTCGCGCTTCGGCTGCATCATGCTGCAGCCAGAAATGCTGCTCCAGCGCCTCGCGCGTGACCGAACATTCATGGTCGCGGCCCCGAAGTGACAGAACGAAGACCACTGCCCGTCCATCGGGCGAGACGTTGGGTTCGAACTCCACAATCTCCATGACACACCTCGCAGCGTCCGGTTGGCCAGCGGAGCCTCATACCCCGCGTGGCGCCCGGACTAATTTAACAGAAGCGCAGCGCACAAGCTTTTTAGCATCGTCACCGGAAGACGGCATTATCGGAATCGAGCAAAACCCGCGAGTGAGGCAGGTTCGCGACGCTGACGGACACGCGCGTTCGTAAAGCGCGTGCCGGTTGTAAATTCAGTCAGCAAAACGTCCAGGCGTTGCTTGCTTGGTGCAGCGCCCAGCTGATCGTTTCGTGCGAATGACGAAACGGCGAACCAGGAGTGCGGCGGAAGAAGTTCGTGCAGGCAGGTGCCCGCAGCATCGGAAAATCGCAGGCAGCCCGTATCAGGATAGAAGGCGATGGTGATCGCGTCACCGCCGCTGCCCCGCGTTGCAGTGCATGGTTTTGTCGTAAGCATGTTCTGGTTCTTTTGCCGGTAAGTATGTTTCGTTTAGCGGCTCACCGGAATGTCCGGCGGGCGTCCAGGCTCGAGCGGGAGGCCATGCCGGTCATTTCAGCAGTAAACGGTGTATCTGACCGTTAGCGGCCGCACGGAAATGGGGTGTATTTGGGATCTTGAGCGCGCGTTTCGGGTCGCCGGCGAGGAACCAGGCATTACTACAGACGAATGAGCGTGCGGTAATGTGGACACCGACATGTTCCCGTCCGACGTCACAACCTCGTTGCCGTCGAGGGTCGCGGCGGCCGTCATGTCGGGCCAGGGCCGTCGCGCACGTCTGGCTTTTCAGACACGGCTTTAAGGCTCGCTTAATTGTTCGCTGCGACTATGGGTCGACCTCCTGTTTAGCCGCCAGTTCATCGGCGGCAACTTTTTCAACGCGCGAGACAGGGAAGGTCGAAGTGAAGCGATGTGCAACCAGCAATGGAGAGTCAACGATGGTTCAGGATAATGTGCGTGAACAGCTTCGGGCCATGTCCAGCGCGGAGCGCGGATTCGCAACGCGGACATGCCGGATTTCCGAGCCTTTCCAGCCGCTTTGGGGACGTCCGTATCGATTCGTCGAGTGGTCGCCGCATGCGGAAGAAGACGCGTGCCGTCGCGTGGTGCCCGCGGAGAGCAGCGCGGAAGAGATTGTCGCGACCCTCATGGCCCACGTCCCAGGAAGGCGCGTTCGTCATTTCGCCGAAGACAGATAGGCCGGTTTTAGCGGGAAGGGCACCGGTTTTCCATGCATGCCGTCTACGTTTGAACACACTACTACATCGCATTCTGACGCGCGCCCCGCGAAGTGCCCCTGGCGATTCGCGGGATGTGCCCGTTCGGTTTAGTGAGCAGTTGTAAAAGGCCGCCGCATTCAGGCGCAACGAATTTCGCTCCGTCTGCAAAACGCAAGCGGGTGCGGAATGGTTGCCTGAGACATCGGCAAGCGCTTTGTCAGAACGGTTTCCGATGCCAATCCTTAATACCTGTTGCGCGTGATCGCGCTTTGCATCGACATCTCGCGGCTGCTCGCGCTTCGCGCGAAGAGCGCTCGAAAGGATTTAAAAAGGTTAAAAAGGGCTTTAAAGGGAGTATCGAAAACCAGGGAAACGAAATGTGAATGCAGAAAATATCGCTTTAACAACGTCAAGTATTGACAAAACTTTTGTCATATAGCCCTGGCACGTGGCATAGTGCGACCATCTAAACCTGAAGGGAGGCTCTGATGGCCACACTAGAACAAATCCAGGCGCGACTGAAAAAGCTCCAGGCGCAAGCTGATGCCCTCATTGCGCGCAAGGCGCAAGTGGCGGTGAACCAGATTCGTGAATTGATGCTGAAGCATGGCTTGACGACTGCGGACATTGAGGCAAAAGCGAAAGCACGACGCGAGGCAAGTGCCTTAAGCGGCCGCGCAGCGAATGGCAAAGCAAAATCTGCTGGCGCTGCAAAGGGCAAACTTCCGCCGAAGTATCGCGATCCGAAAACCGGCGCTACGTGGAGTGGTCACGCACGTCCGCCGGCCTGGATCAAGAACGTCAAAGACCGCACGAAGTTTCTGATTGATGCAGCGAGCGATGCTGCTTCCGCAGTATCGACTGCTGCTGCCGGAGCGAAGGCCGCTGGCAAGCGCGGTGCTGTTGCGAAAAAGGCTGCGGCCAAAAAGGTCGTTGCAAAGAAGACAACGGCCGCAAAGAAGGCCACCGCGAAGAAGGCTGCGGGCGTCAAGGCGGCAGTGAAGCGTACTGCTACCGCCGCGGGTAAAAAGGCAGCTGTCAAAAGGACGGCGGCTAAAAAGGCCGTGGCTAAAAAGGCAACGGCAGCGAAGAAAACCGCGGCTAAAAAGATTGCGGCGACGGCGGGTGCTGTTTCGGCGGCTTGAGCTTCGGGTACGCGTCGTTGGGTGAAAATGTCTCGACGGCGGCGGACACGATCAGGACAGGAAACGGTCTTCCTGTCCTGATCGCGTCCGCGCGATCCGCGTCATTGGTGTTGAAACGCATCCCCGCTCTCTGCAAGCTTGAGCGCCTCGGGACACAGGCGTAGGGCGTCGAACGTATCGATGTCGGGGCACGAGTTCGTCATGTGCGAGCGTCTCGATGCCGGCATTTGCAACCGGCACAGGCGTGCAGCGTTTCGGCGACGTGGCCATCCAGCGCCACCCGATATGCGCCCCGTCGTCCATATTCATTCTTCGATTTCTTGAGCGGACCGCATGCGTCTATGCTGAAGTAAGGCTGAGTGGCGCACGTCGGCAATCCGGTTTGCCGTCCTGCGTAAAACCATGTTCCCGTGGGGGATCGAATGAAGCGCGACGAGACATCCGGGCAGGGCTCGGGACCTGAACCACAGGGAGACGCCGCGGCCGCATTCTCATCGCTCGCGTCGCCTCTGGTTGACGAGGCGATCGCTTTCGCCGCTGAACTCGGCGAGGACGCTGATCCCGAATCGTTTCACAAGCTTCGCGTTTCGCTGCGACGGTTACGCTCGCTCTGGTGGGCGTACAGCCCATTGCTGGATAAAGACAGCAACACGCGTCAACGCGCGCTCTTCAAGTATCTCGCCACGGCCGCCGGCAAAACGCGCGACTGGGACATCCTGCTTCAGCTGCTTTCCGACGAGATCGCTGCCGAATCGGCTTCTTCGAGCGAGTTAAGGGCCGCGCGCGCGCAGGCGCTTGCAACGAGTCGGGAGACCCTTTCCAATGCGAACGTGAAGGACGTCCTGCGCGAAACGCTGTCGAGTTCGACAAAAGCGCTGAACACCGCGCATGACCGCGTATCGATCAGGAAGTTTGCAGAGCGTCGGGTGTCGGCTTCCGAAAAGGCCTTGCGCAAGCGGATGAAGCGTGCGGCGCGCGCGAAGCAGTCGGATTACGCGTCCTTTCACGAGGTCCGCAAGGCGGGCAAGAAGCTTCGCTATCTGCTGGATCTGTTTGGCCCTGTATTGCGTGACAAGCATCGCCAGACGATCAAGCGTCTTAAAAAACTCCAGAAGCGGTTTGGCGCGTTGAACGATGTAGTCGCGAGCGAAGCGCTGCTCGGTCAGAACGCAGATCTGTTTGCGGGCAGCGGTGCCCGCGATTCCGTTTTGCAATGGCTTGAGAAGGAGCGCAAGCGTCGCCTGCGCTCTGCGGGGAAACTGCTGCGCGACGCGTAGACGTACGCGAAACGTACGTCATGCGAAGCGATATGGCGCAGGCTGGATCAGCGCGGGCGCGCTACGTTACGTCGATCACCTGCCCGGTGATATCTCCAGTCAGGCTGCGTTTATACGCGAGCGCCACGACTGCCGCAGGCTTTCCATCGGCAGGGTTGCGACCCATCGATTGAAGCGTTTCCGCGACCCATGGGGGACTGACCGCGTTCACCCGCGCTTTTCCCTTCAATTCGAGCGCAGCGGACCGGCAGAACGCCTCGACGCCCGCATTGACGATACTCACCGCCGCGCTGCCTTCCACTGAGTGCCGGGCGAGTATGCCGCTCGTCAACGTGACGGACCCACCTTGCGAGAGGTGCGCGGCGGCGCAGCGGACCAGATTGACCTGGCCCATCAATTTGTTGGCGAGACTGAATTCGAAATCGGCATCCGACAGCGCGCTCAACGGCGCGAACTTCGCGGCGCCAGCGGTGCAGATAACCGCGTCAACGGTTCCAAGGGTGTCGAACATCGCGACGATGCTCGCCTTGTCGGAGAGATCCACAGGGACTGCCGACCCTTTTCGGCTTGCGGTGATCACCTCATGTTCAGGCGAAAGCAGCCGAACGACGTGTGTTCCGATCAGGCCAGTAGCACCGACAACCAGTACGCGCATAAGTCCTCCGGGCGTCAGCAGCAGGCTTCCCGGGCAAGGACGAATGACGCGGACACGTAAGCTGTCGAGAAGCGGTCAGCACCGTGGTGTGAGTCGACGCACCGCGGCGTCAGCGCGGTGCGGACGGGATGTCTGCGGCGTTGTGCCCGCACAAGCGCACGAACAACCGCCCGGCAGCGACCCGATCGCTGTCGTCAAAGTACGAATGGCCCGCGAGGGCGGGCCATTCGTAGTCGCAAAACCGACCCGTCCAGCTGCTTACAGCGGCTGGATGTTGGCGGCTTGCTTGCCCTTCGGTCCTTGCTTCACTTCGAAGCTAACCTTCTGATTTTCCTGCAGCGACTTGAAGCCGCTACCTTGAACTTCAGAAAAGTGTGCGAACAGATCTTCGCCGCCGTCGTCCGGCGTGATGAATCCGAAACCCTTCGCATCGTTGAACCACTTCACGGTACCAGTTGCCATTTTTAATCCAGTAAAAGTTGTGTTCCATCGCGCCCGCCGTATTTCTCGATCGACAGACGCGAAGATAGAGTTGTACCACGCCTTTATGAAAACCGCCTATCAGCAAGTACACGGGGTCATGAATTTTGCGTGATCCGGGCGGCCCAAAAAGCGTCCCCGGGGGCGAAAAACGTTGCCAGAACGTTACCAGGGTAAACTGGACCCACACATTCCAGGAACTACATGACACATTACTTGCAAGATGAATTAACCGCCTTTTGGGGTCGACTCGCCCCTTATTTCGTGATTCTGGAGTCAAAACAGGGCAATGGAACCGATCCCATCGGGCGGGTTACCATCGATAAAGACGATCATCAGGCCTTCGCGCTTCATACGACTGACGTGAAACCGGAAGGCGATATGTCCGAAAATCCGACCGGCCACAGCGCGACCTACACGCGATTCAAGACCGAAGGCGCCGAATGGGGCCCGTGGCAGCGGGAAGCCTGGCAGTAACGGCGCCTGACGCCAGTCCCACCAGCCGGCGGCGCGCAGCGAGCGAAACTTCGCGCTGCATAGCCGCCTGGCGCTGCAATTCACACGCCAGTTATGTCGACGTTCAAGTTTATTCCCAGCCTGCCCGCCACGTCGGAAGACGATTTCGATGTCTTGGCGACAACGAAGCTCGCCGGCTATCGGCGGTTTTTCGGGGTTTTGAGGGTGGTTCGAAAGACGGACGGGAAGGTGTTGTTTCCGTTCGACGGCGCGCCCGAACTCGGCCCTTTCGCGACGAAAAATGAAGCTTTGGCGGAGGCCCAGGTGCACGGCGAGCATATTGTCGCCGGCGACCTGGCGCATCCTGAGCTATAGCCAGCGGCGCATTGCGCGTCCGCTGGCCGGTCGGGATCAGACAATCCCGGTTGTGTAGTACACCGTGATCACAAAGAACACTGCCAGCGTCTTGATGACGGTGACAGCAAAAATGTCACGATACGACTGACGGTGCGTGAGGCCGGTCACCGCGAGCAGCGTGATCACCGCGCCGTTGTGCGGCAGCGTGTCCATGCCGCCGCTCGCCATCGCGACCACGCGGTGCAGGACTTCCATCGGGATGTGCGCGGCTTCCGCGCCCTTGATGAACAGATCCGACATCGCCGCCAGTGCGATACTCATCCCGCCTGACGCCGACCCCGTAATCCCCGCCAGCGAACTCACCGACACAGCCGCATTGACGAGCGGGTTCGGGATGCTCTTCAGCGCGTCGCTGACGACGAGGAAGCCAGGCAGCGCCGCGATCACGCCGCCAAAGCCGTATTCCGACGCCGTATTCAGCGAAGCGAGCAACGCGCCACCGACCGCCGCCTTCGTGCCGGTCGCGAAGCGTTCACGCACGCGGCCGAACGCCGTCAGCACGACGAGCAGGATGCCGAGCAGCAGCGCGCCTTCCACCGACCAGATCGCAACCACAGCTTTCACCGACGTCGTCACCGGCGCGTGCACGCCCGGCAGGATTTCCGGCGCGACCGTGTAGCTTGCGCCGTACCACTCGGGAATCATGCGCGTCAGCGCGAAGTTCGCGACACCCACGAGGATCAGCGGCGCGACAGCCAGCAACGGATGCGGCAGCGCCTTCGATTCGACCCGCTCCGGCTCATTCACAAGCTCGGTGCCGTAGCCTTCGCCCGTCGCCATGGCCGCACGGCGACGCCATTCCAGATACGTCAGACCGACCACCACGATGAAGACCGAACCGATAACGCCCAGCCACGGCGCGGCCCATGAAGTCGTCTTGAAGAACGTCGTCGGGATGATGTTCTGGATCTGCGGCGTACCCGGCAGCGAATCCATCGTGAACGAGAACGCGCCGAGCGCGATCGCGCCCGGCATCAGGCGTTTCGGGATGTTGCTCTGGCGATACAGTTCAGCGGCGAACGGATATACCGCGAACACGACCACGAACAGCGACACGCCGCCATAGGTGAGCAGTGCGCACACGGCAACGATCACCGCATTCGCCCGCGAGCGGCCGATGTAGCGGATCGCCGCTGCGACGATCGATTCGGAGAAACCCGATAGCTCGATCACCTTGCCGAACACGGCGCCGAGCAGGAACACAGGGAAGTAGAGCTTGACGAAGCCGACCATCTTTTCCATGAAGATGCCGGAAAAGACGGGCGCGACGGCAGCGGGATCGGTCAGCAGCACGGCGCCGAGCGCGGCGATCGGCGCGACCAGGATCACGCTGTAGCCCCGATAGGCGGCGAACATCAGAAACACCAGGGCGGCGAGGACGATTACAAAGGACATTAAGTCTCCAGAGCTTGGTTTGTTGTACGCACGCGCGCCCGGCGGTCAAACCGGAAGCGAAGCGAGCCGGCGCTCGCGTACGCAGCTTTTGTGCCACCCGCCATTTGACGGCGTGTTGGCCGCGTGATCGGCCCTCCGTCCAGCGCGCGGTGCGACCGATTGTACATAAAGTCTCGACTTTGAGACGAAAAGAGGCACGCTGAGGTGCTCCGACTTCAATCACGCCAGAACCGACGGCCTTGCTGGCGATCTCGCCATTGAGATAAGCTGTCCATGATTAGAGACGGCGGCAAACATAAAACGATAATGGGAGACAGCGACACCATGATGAACGACTGGGCGGGCCTGCCCGAGAACTATAGCGACGTACTACGAAGGGCGATGGATTCGCTCTTTCGCACGTTCGAGAACTTCAGCGAAGGGACGTTTATCGTCGACGCCGACGCGCGCGTCGTCTGGATCAACAAACGTTACGCGGCGCGCTTCGGGTTTTCCGATCCGCAGCAGGCGATCGGCCGCGACTGCGAGGCGGTGATTCCCAACAGCCTGATGCGTGACGTCGTTACGACAGGCAAGCCGATCCTGCTCGATATTCTGGAGACCGACCGCGAGCCGCTTGTCGTCACCCGTCTGCCGCTGAAGGACGATGCGGGCGTGACCGTCGGCGCCGTCGGCTTTGCGCTCTTCGACGAACTCAAGGCGCTTACGCCGCTTTTTTCGCACTACTCGCGCGTCCAGCAGGAACTGATCGCGACGCGTCAGTCGCTCGCGCAGGCGCGGCGTGCCAAATATACGTTCGCGAGTTTCGTCGGCACGAGCCCGGCGAGCCTCGAAGTCAAGCGGCAGGGGCGTCGCGCGGCACTGGTCGAGTCGCCAGTCCTGCTGCTTGGCGAGACGGGCACCGGCAAGGAACTGCTGGCGCATGCGATTCATGGGGCGTCGTCGCGGGCGAACAAGCCGCTGGTGACGGTCAACGTTGCGGCGATTCCCGATACATTGCTCGAAATCGAATTCTTCGGCGCGGCGGCGGGCGCCTATACGGGCGCCGATCGCAAGGGCCGGGTGGGCAAGTTCGAACTCGCCGACGGCGGCACGCTCTTTCTCGATGAAATCGGCGACATGCCGCTTCCCCTGCAGGGCAAGCTCCTGCGCGTGCTGCAGGACAAAGAGTTCGAGCCGCTCGGCTCGAACCGGATCGTGCGCGCGGACGTGCGGATCATTGCGGCGACATCGGCGGAATTGCCGGCGCTGGTCGCCGCCGGCCGCTTTCGCGCCGACCTGTTCTATCGCCTCAACGTGCTGACGATCCACGCGCCGCCGCTGCGCGAACGCGTGTCAGATATCGAAGCGCTGGCGTACGCGATACTCGAGGATCTGTCGTTGAACGTGCCGGGCGCGCACTTCGAGTTGCAGGAAGACGCGCTGCGTCTGTTGTGCGTGCATGCGTGGCCGGGCAACGTGCGCGAACTGCGCAACACGCTGGAGCGCGCGGTGATGATGTCCGATAGCGAACGCATCGACGCCCGCGCGCTCGCGCCGTTCCTGGGTCCGGTGAAGGCGCCTGCCATGCCACGCGAAGCCGTAGCCGCGCGCGGGGATGCGACGGTTGCAGACCAGCAAACATGGACTGACGCGATGGCCGCGTTCGAAAAGCGCTTTCTCAGCGATGCGCTCCGCGCAGGCGGCGGCCGCGTGACGGAAACCGCGACGCGAATCGGTATGGGACGCGCGACGCTCTACAAGAAGATCGCGGCATACGACATCGAGGTGTGACATGAAGCACTGGCGATTCGCTGCGGTGCTGCTCACGATGAGCGCATCGCTCCATGCGCAGGGAACGGCTGCGCAGGCGGCGTCATCGGCTTTAACCCCATCTGCACCCGCGGCTGCCGCGGTCGAACGCAAAAACTGGTACAACGATCCGTTTTTCACGCTGTCGCGAGCGGCGGCGGATTGTCCGGTGCCGCTCGGCCCACTGATGACAAAGGCGCAGATGGAAGACGACGCGCACTACCGCGTCGAGCGCGGGACGACGTGCTGGCTTGCCCATCGATGCACCAAACCGAATTCCTATATGTACGATCCGGAAATCGCCGAAGCGATCCGCGCGCAGTTCGCCCAGCCAAAGGGCTTCGACGGCGCGAGCATCTGGATCACCGTGCAGCGACGGTTCGTTTATGCGGAAGGCTGTGCGCCGGCATCGTTCGATGTGGGCGCATTGCAGAAGCGTCTCGCAGCGATCCCCGACGTCGAGCAGGTGTTCATGCGCGTGACCGCCAGTCCGCGCGGGCCGCTTCCATACAAGACACTTGCCGCGCCGGACTGACGCATCGTCGCGGTCGCGTGGCAAAATCCAGGGATTGACATAACAAGAGACCAACCGGGGTTTTCAATGAAACGCAATCGTCTGTTCCGCGCGCAGCCTGGCTTTGCCGCACGCGCTGTATTCGCCACTGCCGCCACGTGCGCCGGCATTGCGCTTGCCGCGCTCGCCGGCTGCAGCAGCGCGCCGCCACTGTTCTCGCCCGACGGCCTGCCTACGACACAGGTTCAGTGTTCCGCGGCCGGCGGCGACGGTTGCGAGCAGCAGGCACGCGGCATGTGTGGCGGCCCGTTCGAAATCGTGCGTCAGACGACTGTCAACGGCGTGCGCAACCTGCTCTTCGCGTGCAAGGCGAGTTGAGCCGGGTTGAGCAGGTCACACCGTTACTGCCCGCCGCCGTTTCCCGGTAAATGCAGCAGCAGACGGATCAGATCCGGCTGGCGGTTCGTCGCCGTCTTCTGATAGATCGACTGCAACTGTTTGCGTACCGTGTCGTGCTGTACACCGATGCGCGCGGCGACTTCCTTCGGCGACATGCCTTCGGCCAGAAAATGCGCAACGCGGCACTCGGCTGGTGTCAGGTCGAAAGCGGCGGCGAGCAGGTCTTCGTCGACCGGCGGCGCGGAAGGCGGATGGTAGAAAATCAGCATCACGATCGCGCGCAGCCCGAACACGGCGGACACATCGCCTGGCGGGATCAGGTTGTAGAACGCGTAGAGCGTGTCCTGCGGGAACGGGCTGGTCTCGTCCTGGATGCGCATCACGCGATAGCGCGCCGCATCTGCATGCACGTCCGCGTTGGCGACGCGCAGGTGCGCCTCCGTCGTCGCGCAATCGTCGAGAAAGCGTTGCTGGAACGGCTGCGGCAGTGTCACCTTGCGATCGTTCGTGCGCACCATCATCGTCGTTTGTAACAGCCGCTCGGCGGCGCCGTTGAGCCGGAGCACGTCGCCCTCGGTACTCGCGAGAATGACCGGCTGGCGCCAGCGGTTGACGAGCGCATGTCCGACAAGCGCGTCGGTAGAAAATACGAAGCGCTGCACCTGAAATTTCGCGGCGCGCGCCAGATGCGGCGTCAGCCTTTCGAGCAGCGCCACGGCGTCTGGGTCGAAAGGACCCTGATCGCTGGTTCTCAGGCAGGCGAAGAAGACTGTAACGGTTTCATCGTCAACGAGTTTTACGCATGACGCATAACGTCGTCCGCCTGGTAAAAGGAATTCCTGAAAAAACGGGTTATTGCGAACAAATGCTTCGTCAAAATGCTCGTGACAATGTAACCACTTGAGTACCGGTTGAGACCACACCATCGCAAGTCGCGGATCAATGTGGTGATAACGGCGGATGTAACCGAGTTCCCGGCCTGGAAGCAGATTGAAACCGTCGCTAAATGAAAGCGCGTTATGCTTTTTATCGAAACCGACAAGATGAATGGTTTTCGCGCCAATGAGACCGGCAAGCTCTGCGTAAAGGACGTGCCAGGTTTGCGATTCCGTGACGGTGTCATATATCCGATGCACCAGCCGGTCATACTGTTCTTCGCCCGATTCCACTGCGCCCCCATGTCGTCGCGGCCAGCCGCGGATGACGATTATTCAACCGGCCACGCATTTCATGCTCTTCCGCAAATGAGGAATATACAGTCCAATTAGCCGCCGTTAATCTGGCTTCTCTGCCGCCAATCTCTCGCAAAGAGCGGCTTTTTTCCGTGCGGCGGCTAACGGATGAATGGAAGAGGTACGCTTTATAGTCTTCATCCATGTCGCACGGTATTGCCGTAACATGCGTTTTCCCTGATTTTTTCCGATCGACGCCAGCAAGAGCGCCGGGAAGCAGGATTTTCCTTTTTCAGGTAGAACGCGCGGTTGCGGCACATTTCGTGCGGAGATAGCTGGGACCGAAAACAGCAATTCCGGGGAAAGCAATGAATCATCACCAACTCGAAAAAGACATTGAGCATCTGGAGCATGTCATCTCGCGCCTCACGGATCAGGATCGCATCCCGCTGTCGTACTGGCGGGGCCGGATCGATCGCGTTCTGGGCGCTGCGCTGGTGCCCTCGCAGGCCAGCCGCGTGAAGCGCCTGTGCGAGGCCCTGCGCGCGCTCGAAGCGCGCATGCAGGTCAAATGACAGCGCCGCGGGCCTGGCCGATTCTCCTGCCACGTTGTAGTTTTATAGCTGCGTGACACGCTTCAGGTGGCGCGGCTGCGCGGAATCAGGCCGTTTCTGGCTCGCGTGGGGTCCGCAGGGTCCACGACGATGCAGCAGGCGTCCGTCGCCCGCATCACGCGCGTGCCGCCTCTATCGGTGCAACCAGGACAACCTATGACGCAGGCAGGATTTTCATCCGCGCGGCTGGCCAGGCTGACCGCGGCCATGCAGGGCTATGTCGACCGGGGTGAGGTGGCCGGCGTCGTGACGCTGATCTGGCGGCACGGCGAAATCGCACAGATGGACACGCTCGGCGCGCTCGACGACATGTCGCAGCAGCCGATGGCGCGCAACACGCTGTTTCGCATCGCGTCAATGACGAAGCCTGTGACCAGTGCGGCGATCATGATGCTGGCCGAGGAAGACCGGCTGACGCTCGATGCGCCCGTTACGCGCTGGCTGCCGGAACTGGCTGACCTGCGGGTGCTGCGCGATCCGGCTGGCCCGCTCGACGACACCGTGGAAGTGCGAGCGCCGATCACGATCCTCGATCTGCTGACGCATCGCGCGGGCTTCGCCTATCACTTCACCGCGCTCGGGCCGCTTGCGGAGGCCTATCTGACCGCCTTCAACGGTTTCGAGTCGGCGGTCGGCCCGGACGGGTGGATCAAGCGCATTGCCACGTTGCCGCTGATGTTCCAGCCCGGTTCGCGCTGGCACTATGGTGTTGCGACCGACGTCCTTGGCGTATTGATCCATCGCATCACGGGCATGTCGCTGGGCGAGTTCTTCCGTACGCGCATCTTCGGGCCGCTTGGCATGCGCGATACGGCGTTCTGGGTGCCCGAGGCGCAGCTTCCGCGCCTCGCCACCGCTTACGCGATCGATCCGGCGACAAGGCAGCGTGTGGTCGAAGATCATCCAGACCGTAGCCGCTGGGCCAATCCGGAGCGGTTTCACAGCGGTGGCGGCGGGCTTGTCTCAACCGCTGAAGACTATCTGCAGTTCGCCCGCCTGCTGCTGGGGCGTGGCCGCGTCGGTGAAACGCGCCTGCTGTCGCATCGTTCGGTCGACCTCATGCGCTCGAATTTCCTGAGCCGCGACCAGCGCAGGCTGCCGTCGTTCGGACATATCGTATGGGCTGGACAGGGCTTTGGTCTGGGACTTGCAATCGTCGACGATCCCGCGCAGCAGTTGCCGCTCGGCTACCGGTCGGCCGGATCGTTCAGCTGGCCTGGCGCTTTCGGCACCAGCTGGCTCGCCGATCCGGTCGAAGACATGATCGCGATGATGCTGATCCAGCGGCGTGGCATCGAGCCGTTCCCGATGTCGGTCGAGTTCGAGCGCCGGCTGTACGACGCGATCGACGACTGACGCTCGCAGCGGCGGCTAGCCGCGCGCAGGCAGCACGGCACGAGTGCGCTGTCCGGGCACCACGTGGCCGGCACTTTTTCGGACTGGTAGAGTCACACCGTCGTCGTTACCGATACTGACTGGAGACCTTTCCTCATGGCCAGCTACAAGCAGTTGACTGCGCAGCTCGAGAAGCTCCACAAGGAGGTGGAGGTGGCGCGCGAAAAGGAGATGGCGCAGGTCATCGCGGAGATCAAACAACTGATCGACGAATTCGACATCACGGCCGAAGAGCTCGGGTTTGCGACGGCCGGCACGAAAGGCGCTAAAACAAAGGGCCGCAAGTCCGCCTTGCCGCCGCGCTATCGAAATCCGAAGACGGGCGAAACGTGGAGTGGACGTGGCCGCTCACCAGGGTGGCTGGCCGGCAAGAACCGCGAACGGTTTTTGATCGAAAGCTGATGCGCCTGTTGCGGGTGGCGTGTTCGCGCTGACGTCGAATTGTCGTTCCGACGCAGGTGAGTCTCGATGCGTCGTATCTCGCACCGCTCCTCAAGTCCCGAAAACTCTCACCTTTCGTCGTTCGGACGTCTCCGTTCAAACAGATGTGACGTTGTTTTGTCGAACGTCCATGTCGTGGTGACCCCATCTCCCTCTTTCAGGCGACGCCGCCCGGCGTGCAAGTGTCGATGCATGAAGCGTCGCGTTGAGAATGCCTTCACGAAACGACGGAAAGCCTTATACAGGAAGGCTTTTCGGCGATCTTGAAGATTCACTTTCAGGAGCCGCAAGCGGTGTCGCGAGGTTGTCTATCGACATCGCTTCGCCTGCTGATCGTGTGCTGACGCGGGATGTGGCAAGCATTGCGAATCACAGAAAGATCACGTTGCGATATACCTCGCGCAACAGGTCCCGAAAACCCTCACCCTTCGCGCGCCGGGCCCCGGGTCAGCAGTTGCCCTCGGTGGAAACCCGGAAATGAGTCCGTCTCATACCCCGGATCAAAAATCATCGATTCATGGTCCCGCGTGGCTCGCCGCACAATCAGCCATCGACTAACCCCCACTTCCGACGGGACAGACCATGAGCGCAACAGCGGACAAGCAACTCTATATCGGTGAAGGATTCGAAGGCCCGGGCGTGAACCTCGCGCACATCAACGTGCTGGTCGGCCCGCGCAGTGGTCCCGCGGGTCAGGCCTTCGCAACCGCGCTTGCCACGCCTTCCAGCGGTCATGCGCCGTTCGTCGTGATCGCCCGTCCGGGTGTCCCGACCAAGCCGCTCACGCTGTATGTGAACAAGGCGCAGATCGATGGCGACTTCCACGGCAACGCGACGTGGGGCGCTTCGCAGGCCGGCATCGCGCGTGCGGTTGCCGAGTCGCTCGAAAACGGCACGTTGCCGCCGGAAGCGGAAAACGACTGGGTCGTTGTGTCGGCGAACTGGGTCAATCCAGAGACCGATGACCTCGACGCCGTCTACGAAAACAACTATCACGCATGCCGGAACGCGATTCTCGCCGCCATGAAGGGCTTGCCGCATCGCGACGAAGTATTCGCTGCCGCGCGCGACGTCTCGAATCCGTTCTACACGCCGAAACAACGCTAATCGATATCACGTGATCCGCGCGCCACGACGGAGATCTGACGTCGCGCGATCCCGAACTCAGGAGACAGATTCATGGAATACGTTCGTCTGGGCCAGTCGGGCCTGAAGGTGTCGCGTCTGTGCCTTGGCACGATGAACATGGGCACGCCGCAATGGAAGCCCTGGATTTTCGACGAAGCGCAAAGCGAACCGATCGTGCGTCACGCGCTGGAAGCGGGCGTTAACTTCATCGATCTCGCCGATTTCTATTCGACCGGTGCTGGCGAAGAGGTCGTGGGCCGCATTCTCAAGCGCCTTGCGCGCCGTGAGGAAATTGTCGTGACGACCAAGGTCGGCTACGACATGGGCACGTATCAGAACGCGGGCGGCCATTCGCGCAAGCACATCATGGACGGCATCGACGGGTCGCTTACGCGGCTCGGGATGGATTACGTCGACGTCTACATGCTGCACTACTTCGATGTGAACACACCTGTCGAAGAGACGATGGGCGCGCTCAACGACATCGTGCGTGCGGGCAAGGCGCGCTATATCGGTGTGTCGACGATGTACACGTGGCAGTTCGCGAAGATCATGCAGGTCTGCGACCGCAACGGCTGGCACAAGCCGGTCAACATGCAGTTGCAGCTGAACCTTGCATATCGCGAGGAAGCGCGCGAGATGATTCCGTACTGTATCGATCAGGGCGTCGGCGTGTCGGTGTTCAGCCCGCTCGCACGCGGTCTGCTGACAGGCGATCCGGGTTCGACGCGTAACCAGACCGACTTCTTCACCGCGCAGATGTATGGCGACGTGGCATCGCGAGAGATTGCCGCTTCGGTGGCGCGCGTCGCCGCGCGGCGCGGCGTGAGCGCCGCGCAGATCGCGCAGGCGTGGGTGCTGGGTCATGGCGGCGTGTCGAGCATGCTGGTGGGCGCGGATACGCCTGCGCAGTTCGACAGTGCGCTTGCCGCACTCGATACGAAACTAGACGCCGACGAACGCTACGAACTCGAACGCAACTACACGCCGTGCGATCTGATCAACGATTACACGGCGGGCCGCCGCGTTGCGCGTGAGCCGCGTGCCGCACAAGGCGTTTTCGTCGACACATTGGGAAAGGCAGCATGAGTCAGTTTCTGCGTGAAGGACATTACATCGGCGGTGAGTGGCATGACGCCGGCGCCGGGGAAACCTATGCCGTGTGCAATCCGGCTACGGGCGATGTAATCGCGAACGTCGCGAAGGGCGGCGCGGCCGAAACGGCACACGCCATCGCGGCTGCGGCAAAAGCGCTGCCCGCGTGGCGTGCATTGACCGCGAAGGAACGCGCGGCCCGCGTGAAGCGCTGGGGCGAGTTGATGCTCGAAAACCGCGATGCGCTTGCTGAGCTCATGGTGCGTGAACAGGGTAAGCCGCTCGCCGAGGCGCGGGGTGAAGTCGGCTACGCGGCGAGCTTCTTCGAATGGTTTGCCGAAGAAGCGAAACGCAGCTACGGCGACGTGATTCCGAGCCCGAATCCGAAGGCGAAGATCATCGTGACGCGCGAGCCGGTTGGGGTCGTCGCGGCGATTACACCGTGGAATTTCCCGCTCGCGATGATCACGCGTAAAGCGGGCCCGGCACTCGCGGCAGGGTGCACGATGGTGCTTAAGCCTTCGGAAGAAACGCCACTGTCGGCATTTGCACTGGCGATTCTCGCTGAACAGGCTGGCATTCCGGCAGGCGTATTCAACATCGTTTCCGGCGACGCCGTCGCGATCGGCGGCGCGCTCACGCAATCGCCGGTCGTGCGGAAGCTGTCGTTCACCGGCTCGACGCGTGTCGGCAAGCTCCTCGCGAAGCAATCGGCCGACACGCTCAAGAAGCTGTCGCTCGAACTCGGCGGCAATGCGCCCTTCATCGTGTTCGACGATGCGGATATCGATGCCGCCGTGCAGGGCGCGATGGCATCGAAGTTCCGCAACACAGGGCAGACGTGCGTGTGCGTGAACCGCTTCTACGTGCAGGACGGCGTCTACGACGCGTTCACGCAGGCACTCACGAAGGCGGTGAAGGCGATGCGTGTCGGCAATGCGCTGCAGGGCGAAGTCGAACAGGGTCCGCTGATCAACGAAGCCGCGCTGAAGAAAGTCGAAACGCACGTCGCCGACGCGCTGCAGAAAGGCGCAAAGGTGCTGACGGGCGGCAGCCGTCACGCGCTGGGCGGCACGTTCTATGAGCCGACGGTACTGGTGAACGCAACGAAATCGATGCTGATCGCCGGGGAAGAAACCTTCGGCCCCGTCGCCGCCTGCTTCCGCTTTACGACTGAAGAAGAGGCGGTCGCTGCGGCGAACGATACGCCGTTCGGTCTGTCCGCATATTTCTACACGCGTGATCTGGGCCGCTCTTGGCGCGTCGCGGAAGCGCTGGAAAGCGGCATGGTCGGCATCAACGAAGGCATTGTGTCGACCGAAGTCGCGCCGTTTGGTGGCGTGAAGGAATCGGGGCTCGGCCGTGAAGGCTCGAAGTACGGTCTCGATGAATACACCGAACTGAAGTACATGATGATGGGCGGTCTCGGCCGCTGACCCGCAAGGGTGCTCGCCCGCCCGTGCCATCGATGCACGCGGCAGGCGGATCTGTTACACGCGTTTGCCCGACCACGGGCAACGCATCGCCCAAAAAACAGGGAGACACATGAGCAATCAGGATATCCAGGCGGGCACGCTCGGGCTTGCACCGGCTTCTTCCAAATCGCGCGCGGCAACCGCTGGCGCCCCGGCGCCGGCGCAAGCCCGTGTTGGCCTTGACGACGTGCCGCTCAACGCATTCCACGTCAAGATTGCGGGGCTCACCTTTGGCGCGCATTTCACCGAAGGCTATGCGCTCGGCACGATCGGCTACGCGCTCGCCTCGTTGAACCGGCAGATGCCGCTCGACGCGTTCTGGACCGGCATGATCGGCAGTTCGGCGCTGATGGGGATTTTCGTCGGCAGCCTGGTGTTCGGCTGGCTGTCGGACCGCCTTGGTCGTCAGAAGATCTTTTTGCTCAGTTTCCTCATCATCACCGTGGCCGCGTTAGCGCAGTTCTATGTGGCTTCGCCGTTCGCACTGTGCGCGTTACGGGTGTTGATCGGCTTCGGGATGGGCGGCGATTTTGCTGTTGGCCACGCGATACTCGCGGAATTTTCGCCGCGAAAACATCGCGGCACCCTGCTGGGCTCGTTCAGCGTGATCTGGACGATTGGCTATGTCGTCGCGAATGTGCTTGGCATGCACTACGCGGATGCTTCGCCGGATGCGTGGCGCTGGCTGCTCGCATCGGCGGGTGTGCCCGCATTCCTCGTGCTGCTGATGCGTATCGGCACGCCTGAGTCGCCGCGCTGGCTGGCCGGTCATGGACGGATCGCCGAAGCGAAAGCGATCGTCCTGAAGCACTTTGGTCCAAATGTCACGCTCGACGGCAGCGTCGAAGAACACCGTCACAGCGGCTTTGGGCGGCTGTTTAAAAAGGACATGATCCGTCGCACGGTTTTCAACTGCGCGTTCTTCGTGTGCCTCGTGATCCCGTATTTTGCGATCTACACGTTCTTGCCGGGCATCCTCAAGGTGATTCACCTGAACGAAGGCTTCGGCGCGGATTTCCTGCTGAATGGTTTCCTGGTGCTTGGCGCGCTGATGGGTATCTGGCTCACGATCAAGCTGCCGCGCCGCACGTTCCTGATCGGATCGTTCGCCGTCACCTGCCTGTCACTGGTCGCGCTGAGCGTGCTGCCCAATTCGGCGACGGTGGCGATGATCGTCGCATTCGCCGTTTTTACGTTGACGATGTCGGCCTTCTCGAACCTGGTCGGCGTGTTTCCGCCGGAGTGCTTCCCGACTGAAGTGCGCGCGTGCGGCGTCGGTCTTGCGATCGCGTGCAGCCGGCTCGGTTCGGCGGTGGGCACCTTCCTGCTGCCGCTCGGCATCGCGCAACTCGGCTTCCACGCGACGATGATGGTGCTCGCGGCGGTGCTGCTGATCGGCATGGTGGTATCGATTGCGTGGGCACCCGAGACGAAGCACCTGACGCTCAACGAAGCCAGCCGGAGCTGAAATTCCGTTCGGCGTCCCTTCCAGGGGGGCCGCCGTCCGTCCGACCCGGGCGCCCCGTTTCCCGACGCGGGCGCCCATGACGTGTATCATTCGTCCCGGCGCTGTTCTGTGCCGGGAATTCGCGTTTTTCGACCAGTTCCCCGCCTTCGCCGCCGCGTCAGGCCGAGCCGACGCACCAGCCCGCGCCGGTCACAGGCCTTTGCGCGCGCTCGAACCCCTACCGTGATTCCCAGCACCGATGTCAGTCTCCGAACTCAAACGCCGCCGTACCTTTGCGGTCATTTCCCACCCCGACGCGGGCAAGACCACGCTTACCGAAAAGCTGCTGCTGTTTTCGGGTGCGATCCAGATCGCCGGCACCGTGAAGGGCCGCAAGAGCAATCGCTATGCGACGTCGGACTGGATGGAGATCGAAAAGCAGCGCGGCATTTCGGTCGCGAGCTCGGTGATGCAGTTCGAGTACGGCGACGCGGTCATCAACCTGCTCGACACGCCGGGCCACGAAGACTTCTCTGAAGACACGTACCGCGTGCTGACGGCGGTCGACGCGGCCGTGATGGTGATCGACGGCGCGAACGGCGTCGAAGCGCAAACGCTGAAGCTGCTCGAAGTGTGCCGCAGCCGCAAGACGCCGATCGTCACCTTCATCAACAAGCTTGACCGCGAAGTGCGCGAACCGCTCGAACTACTCGATGAAATCGAGGAACACCTTGGCGTGGCGGCGGTGCCGTTCACGTGGCCGATCGGCATGGGCAAGGAGTTCCAGGGCGTCTACGACATCCAGCGCGACCAGGTACGCGTGTTCCGCGCGGGTCAGGACACGGCCGGCGGCGCGGTGGAAACGCTGCACAACATTTCCGACGAAGACGGCGAAAAGCGCTTCGGCCAGGCATGGACGCGTGCGAAGGACGAAATCGAACTGATCACCGGCGCGTCGCCGGAATTCGATCGCGAAGCGTTCCTCGCAGGTCAACAGTCGCCGGTGCTGTTCGGCTCGGCGATCAACAACTTCGGCGTGAAGGAAATTCTCGACGCGCTCGTCGACCTCGCGCCGCCGCCTTCGATGCGCATGGCGGTGCAACGTCCGGTCATGCCGGACGAGCCGAAGTTCACGGGTGTCGTGTTCAAGGTGCAGGCCAACATGGATCCTTCGCACCGCGACCGCGTGGCGTTCATCCGCGTGTGCTCGGGGCATTTCGAGCGTGGCATGGCACTGAAGGTGACGCGCTCGGGCAAGACGTTTCGCGCGAGCAATGTGGTGACGTTCCTGTCGCAGCGTCGCGAGACGGTGAGTGAAGCGTATGCGGGCGACATCATCGGCATCCCGAATCACGGTACGCTTTCGCTCGGCGATACGCTGACCGAAGGCGAGATGCTGCAGTTCGTCGGCCTGCCGTTCTTCGCGCCGGAGATTTTCCAGACGGTCGAAGTGGTCGATCCGATGCGCGCCAAGCAGCTTGGCGAAGCGCTGAAGCAGCTCGGCGAAGAGGGCGCGATTCAGGTATTCCGTCCGGACCTGGGCGGCCTGACGATTCTCGGCGCGGTCGGGCAACTGCAGTTTGAAGTGGTGTCGCACCGGCTGTCGACCGAATACAAGGTCGACGTGCGGATGGCGCCGGCGCGTTACCGCATGTCGCGCTGGGTGACGTGTGACGATCCGGCGGAACTGCGTCGCTTTACCGATTCGTACGCGGCGCGGATCGCGCTCGACGCATCGAACGCGCCGACGTATCTCGCTTCGCACATCTCCGAGATCGAAGTCGCGCAAAAGGCGTGGCCGAAGATCGTTTTCAACGAACTGCGCGAGCATTCCGGCGCGCCGTTCAAGAAGGCGATGTAACGCGGTTCTTCCACGCGAAGGCGCGCAAAGCCGGGCGCAGGCGGGCCCGGCTTTTTTTATTCCATCTTTAGCACTTCTTCCCGCAGCCAGCTGGCAAACGCCTGGACATGCTCCAGCGCGGCGTGCCGCTGCTCGATGTCCAGCCAGTAACCAAACGGCCCGTTGACTTCGACCGTGGACAATGTCACGAGACTTGCGTCGGCCAGCTCGTCGACGATCATGTTGCGATCGACGATCGCGAGACCGACGCCTTTGCGCGCCGCGTTGATCGCCTGTTGCAGGTTCGAAAATTCGATACCGTTTTCGGCATGACGCTCGGGCAATCCTGCTGTGGCGAGCCACGCGGGCCACAGGTTGAGTCGCGTTCCGTTATGGAGCACATGCAGTGCGGGCATTCTATCGAGCAGCGCTTCCAGGGATTCCCCGGCGAGCCTGGGCGCGCCAACCAGCGTGTGACGCTCGATCATCAGTAGCGCGGAGTGCGCGTCAGGCAGGCCATCGCGGCCGAAGCGGATGTTGCAATGGCAATCGTCGGTTGGCTCCGTGCGTACCGACAGTTCGACGTCCGGTAACTCGACAGCGAGCGAGCCCAGCCGCGGCGAGAACCACTGCGTGGCGAAGGTCGGCGGCACAGAGAGTACGAGCCGCCGGCGTCCGCTTGCGGTGGTGATCTGGCGCGTGCCGTGTTCGATGGTATCGAACGCGTCCGATACGCACGGCAGCAGATGCTGGCCCGCCACCGTCAGCCTGATGCCCTTGTGGTCGCGCTCGAAGAGCTTCGCGCCGAGCGACTCCTCGAGAATCTTGATCTGCCGGCTCACTGCACCCTGCGTGACGCATAGCGCCGTCGCCGCCCGGTTGAAACTCAGGTGGCGGGCAGTCTCCTCGAAGAATCGCAACGCGATCAGCGATGGCAGGCGTCGCATGGTCTGGTCCTTCTGTCTTTTCTGGTGTTTCGTCGGCGCGCTGTCAGGGGGTGTCTCCGGAATCTGTACCCGTCCTGATGTTGCCGCGGCCTGTCTGTCATCCGACGGGCGCCGCCTTGTCAGTGGCGCCCGTCACAGGGCCGAATGTTACCGCCAGTTGAGCCAGAATTCAGCGCCGCGCAGCGACTTTTCTTGACGCGGCGCGGCGAGGGCGTTTGCCGTCGCGCAGTGGCCGCGTCTCGTAAACATCCGGTTACCGCTCATATATAAGCGGTAATCTATTTATCGGAGTGCGCAACTGCGCAGGACCATGGGATGCGCGCTTCGCGTTCGCCGGGCTGGCCGGATTCGCGCGAGCCACCCGCGCCGACTTCGCCTATCCTGTGAGTTAATGCGGGCCCACCATGCGGCTGCTCGCGCCATTCAGACCTTGCCCCGCGGAGTACCTGTGACCGTTCGCAATCTCGACGCGCTGTTTCGACCGGAATCCGTTGCCGTCATCGGCGCCTCGAAGCGGCCGGGCAGCATCGGCGAGATGGTGTGGACGCGCGTACTCGACGGGGGTTTCGGCGGCACGCTGTGGCCGGTCAATCCGAAGTACGACGAACTCGACGGACATCGCGTGTTTGCTGACGTCGGCGATCTCACCTTGCCGCCGACCGTCGCATTGATCTGCACGCCGCCTGCAACGTGGGCCGCGATCGTGCACCGGCTCGGTGGCATGGGAACGCGCGCGGCGATCATCGTCGGCGAAGTGCGTTGCGACGACGACCGGACGGCGCTGCGTCATACGCTGGCTGCTGCGAGGCCGCATCTGTTGCGTATCGTCGGGCCCGGCAGTATCGGTGTCATGACGCCTGCGCTGGGCGCGCATCTCGGCGCGCCGTCGTCCACCGTGAAGGCGGGCGGTGTCGCCTGGGTATCGCAGTCGAATGCGTTGACGAACGCGGTGCTCGGCTGGGCGCATGCGCGCGGGCTCGGCTTCTCGCACGCGGTTGCGCTTGGCGACGAAGCGGACGTCGATGCGGGCGATGTTCTCGACTATCTCGCGAGCGATCCCGGCACGCGCGCGATCCTGCTCGAACTCGATACGGTGCGCGCGGCGCGCAAGTTCATGTCGGCGGCACGCGCGGCGGCGCGCAACAAGCCAGTGCTCGCGCTGCGCCCAGGCCGCGCCGATCCCTCCGACGCGCTTTACACGGCCGCGTTTCGTCGCGCGGGGATGGTGCGCGTCGATTCGCTCGACGATCTGCTCGACGAAATCGAAACGCTCGGCGTGGGCCGCGTCGCAGCCAGCGATACGGCGACGCTCATCACCAGCGATCGCGGCGTCGCGGCGCTCGCATGCGACGCATTCGTCGCGGCCGGTGACACGCTCGCGCGCTGGCCCGACGGCGCGACCGAAGTCGTGAGACAAGCGTTGCCGAATGTGACGCCGGGTAACCCGTTGCTGCTTGGCGATGACGCGCGTCCCGAACACTTCGGCACGGCGCTCGAAGTGCTGGCGTCGCAGCGCGCAACTGGCACCGCATTCGTTGTCCACGCGTCGACGCACAGTGCGCCCGCTGCGCAGGTCGCGCGCGTGCTGATCGCACAGCACAAGTTTGCGTATCGCGGGCTGCTGGCGTGCTTCTTTGGTGGCGTCGATACCGCAACGCGCGACGCGTTGCACGCGCAGGGCATTCCGGTGCACACGACGCCGCAGCGTCTTGCAAGCGCGTTCGCGCGTCTGGTCGATTACCGGCTCGGCCGTGAATTGCTGATGCAGACGCCGGAAGGTTTGCCCGCGCGGCTTCCCGAATCGATCGACGCCGCGCAGGCCGAAGCATGCGCTGCATTGGCAGCGGCCGAAGCGGCACACGCCGGCGAATCGACGGGAGTGAAGTTAACGGGCGAGGGCGCTGCGCGTCTGCTGGGACACTTTGGGCTGGTCGTCGAGCCGAAAGAATCGGCGGAGCGGGTGGTGGTCGATATCACGGTCGAATTGCATGATGACGAGAACTTCGGACCGGTGTTTCTGTTCACGGCGCCGTCGCCCGATGATGTGTCGCCGCCGATGCGCACCTATGGCCTGCCGCCGCTCAATCCGATTCTCGCGCGCGACATCGTCGGGCGTTCGCCGTACGCGCGGTATGTGCCCGCTGAGCCGTCGTTGATCGCGTTGACGGCGCTATCGCAGGCGGTGTGCGACGTCCGCGAGATTGTCGGCCTTTCGCTGACGTTACGCGTGTTCCAGTCGCGCACGGTGGTGGTCGCGCCGTGCGTGAGGCTGGCGCGCAAGCGCAGCCGGCTTGCGATCGTGCCTTATCCGCGGCGCTTCGAAGAGACGCTCGACTGGCACGGCCTGCGCGTGACGATCCGGCCGATCCGGCCGGAAGATGAAGCCGCGCACAGCGAGCTGGTGAAGGCGATGACGCCCGATGATTTGCGGCTGCGTTTTTTCGGGGCGGTGCGCAGCTTCGATCACTCGCAACTCGCGCGGATGACACAGATCGATTACGACCGGGAAATGGCGTTGATCGCAACGATCACCGACGAGCACGGCTCGACGCACACCATCGGCGTGGTGCGCGCGATCGCCGATCCCGACAACGAAACGGCCGAATTTGCGGTGGCGCTTCGTTCGGACCAGAAGGGACGCAAGCTGGGGCGCCTGCTGATCGAACGGATCATCGCGTATACGCGGGCGCGCGGCACGCATTGGCTCGTCGGCGAAGCGCTGCGGGAGAACACGCCGATGATCCGGCTCGCGCAGGCATGTGGTTTCACAGTGACGACGACAGAGGATCCTGGGGTGGTGGGGTTCAGGCTGGCGCTGGAGGAGTCTTCATCGCCTGCGCCAACATAATCATGCCCCCAGCTTCGCCGCCTGCTCCTCAACCTGCGCACGCGACACCGCCAGTTCTTCGAGCCACGCTTCCGCATACACCGCGCCGGTTTCCTTTTCCAGGCGCGCGATCGTCGCCGCACAACGCACCGCATCCTTCGGCGTCGCGATAAAGCTCTTCACCGACTCGCCGCCCGAGAACGCCTCGAACAGCGGCACGCGGATTTCTTCCGGCAATGCACGTGTCCATTGATACGGCTTGCCATTGAACGTGAACGAAGGCGGCAGCACGCGTTCCTTCTTCGCAGCCGGAATCAGGCCGTACGTACGCGCCGCATCGGCGATCTGTTCGGACGAGAAAAGCTCGTCGGGGGTGATGTCGAACTGCTGGATATGCGCTTCGATAGCCTGCATCGCAGCCGCGCGATCGTCGCGTTTTTTCTGCGCGCGCGCGACGATATCGCGTAACTCGTCGGCTTCCTCGCTCGTGATCGTGAAGCTGGCCTGCTTTTGCTGAAGCTCGGAAAAACGCTGGAATTCGTGATCGTTCAGAAGTTTAGCCATGACGTATGCAAAGGGCGCGCACGACACACAATCGTGCGGCGGTTTCGGAAAGGGCCGCTATTCTAACGCGTCTCCGCTATCGCACAAGCCCGTTCCGGTTTCCGCGCGCGCATGCACGTGCGCCCTCACACACGCTCACGAAACATCGAAAGCGCCTCGACCGTTTCGCGCAACATGTCGGTCACCGCTTCGAGCGTCGGCGCGACGTATTCGTCGATACGCCGCAGATACGGACACGTCATCACCGCAATCGCCTGACCCGATGGTCCGAGTACCGGGAATGTCAGATCGGTGACGCCGAACGTCTGCTGGCTGTCCTTCTTCGAAAAGCCCGCCTTACGCGTCTCCTCACACACACGCTCCAGCGCGTCGCGATCGATCGTCACTTCGCCTTTTACCTTCGTATGTTCCGCGAGCAGATGCGCGCGCTGCTCGGGCGTCTGGAATGCGAGCATCACGCGGCCGGATCCGGTATCGATCAGCCCGACGCGCGAACCCAGCCGCACGGAAATGCCCCACGTGCCCGGCCCATCGACCTGCGCGAT
Source organism: Paraburkholderia sp. GAS42 (assembly GCF_050436565.1). Taxonomy (NCBI): domain Bacteria; kingdom Pseudomonadati; phylum Pseudomonadota; class Betaproteobacteria; order Burkholderiales; family Burkholderiaceae; genus Paraburkholderia; species Paraburkholderia sp. GAS42. The sequence goes on from NZ_JBNDML010000019.1 coordinate 137,529, forward strand.
CACGAGCAGGTTGCCACGGTCGTACACGACGAGATGACACGATTGCTCGGCAGTATCGGCGAACCGCTGCATCAGCGGCAGCGCTTCGGAAATCAGCCGGTTCATCGGCGGATGTCGATGCCCGAGCGCATACAGCTTCAGGCTCAGCGAATAACGGTCGCCACCCGGAGAGCGCACCACGTACTGCCGCGCGACGAGCCGCTCCAGCATCCGGTACATCTCGCTCGCGTTGCGGCCGAGCAGCTTTGTAATCTCCGCGCGCGTCAATCCGCCTTTCTGCTCCGCGAGCAGTTCAAGGATGTCGAGGCCCTTGTCGAGTGCGGGCGCGCGGTAGCGGTCGGCGTCGTCCTTGTCTTCCAGATCGGTTTCCATCGTGATTCAGGTCCTCATGCAATTCATCGGCTGCCTGGCGCGTGAGTGTAGATCGTTACGCGCGGCGAGCCGCCAGGGAAAACACGGACGGATGGTGCAGTGCACTTTCCCTTGACTTAAAAAAGTCCGTATATGAATAATACGTTCATTGGTGAATGAACGACCACCAATTTATAAGAAAGCGCAGGGCAACGTGCCGGACGCCGACCATTGGCTTCCGGCGGTTCAACAACGCAGATCCCGGAGACAGGCATGACGTTCGCAAAACGGCCACACACGGCCCGCCGTTTCATCCAGAAGACTTTATCGGTCAGCCTCGCCGCAGCGTGCGTCGCAGGCGTGGCGCTGGGCACGACCGCGCACGCCGCGGACGCCGGCAAGGTCGGCCTCGGCCTGCCGCTGCTGACTTCGCCGTTCTGGCAGTCGTACAACAATTACCTGCCGAAGTACGCGAAGGACATGGGCATCGACATTCTCGCGCCCGTGAATTCGAACGGCGATCCGGTGCAGCAGATCACCGACATGAACAACCTGCTGAACCTCGGTTCGAAGGGCATCGTCGTCGGGCCGCTGGATTCGGCGGCGATCAGCCGGGCACTGGACGCCGCTTCGGCGAAGAACGTGCCGGTCGTCGCCGTCGACGTCGCGCCGACGCAGGGCAAGGTCGCGATGGTCGTGCGGGCCGATAACCACGCGTACGGCGAGAAGGCGTGTACCTACATCGGCGAGCACGTGAAAGCGGGTAAGGTCGTGCAGATCATGGGCGATCTCGGCTCGGTGAATGGACGCGACCGCTCGGAAGCGTTCCGCACATGCATGAAGAAATTTCCGGCGCTGACGGTGCTGGAAATCCCGGCGGGCTGGAAGGGCGACGTCGCGGCGACCGGGCTTGACAGCCTGCTGACCGCGAACCCCGACGTGAAGGGCATCTACATGCAGGCGGGTGGCGTGTATCTGTCGCCGACACTGCAGACGCTGCGCCGCAAGCAGATGCTGTATCCGGCGGGTGATGCGAAGCACGTCGTGATCGTCAGCAATGACGGCATCCCGCAGGAATTCGACGCGATCCGCCGCGGCGATATCGATGCAACGGTCTCGCAGCCGGCCGACCTGTACGCTAAATACGGCCTGTACTACATCAAGGCCGCGCTCGCCGGACAGACGTTCAAGCCGGGCCCAACGGATCACGGCAGCACCATCATCGAGCTGGCGCCGGGAAGACTCGAAGACCAGTTGCCCGCGCCGCTCGTGACGAAGGCGAATGTCGACGACAAGAACCTCTGGGGCAACACCGTCAAATGAGTGAAACGACGTCCTCCGCTGTGTCCGCCGTGGTTGAAGCGCTTGGTGTGACGAAGCGCTTCGGCTCGACGGCCGCGCTGAAAGACGTGAGCATCCGCGTGATGCCCGGCGAGTCGCATGCACTCGTCGGGCGCAACGGGGCCGGGAAATCGACGCTGGTGTCGATGCTCACCGGCCTGCGCAGGCCGGATGCGGGCGAGATCCGCTTCGGCGGCGCGGCTGCGCCGCCGATCGCGGACCGCGATGCGTGGCGCGAACGCGTCGCGTGTGTCTATCAGCATTCGACGATCATCCGCGATCTGAGCGTCGCGGAGAATCTGTTCATCAACCGGCAGCCGGCGCGGCGTGGCGTGATCGACTGGTCAGCGATGCGGCGCGATGCGCGCGCGTTGCTGGACCACTGGAAGATCGACGTACGTGAAGATGCCCGCGCGGGCGATCTGTCGGTCGAGGCGCGCCAGCTGGTGGAAATTGCGCGGGCGCTTTCGTATGGCGCGCGCTTCATCATCCTCGATGAGCCGACGGCGCAGCTCGATGGCGATGAAATCAAACGCCTCTTCAAACGTATTCAGGAACTGCAGCGCGAAGGCGTGACGTTCCTTTTCATCTCGCATCATCTGCAGGAGGTGTACGAGATCTGCCAGGCGGTGACGGTGCTGCGCGATGCGCGGCATATCGTCAGCGCACCGGTTTCCGCGCTGCCGCGTGAACAGTTGATCGAAGCGATGACAGGCGAACGCGGCGGCCTGAACGTCGCCGACGCGGCGGCACGCGAAGCATTGCCACATGACACGAAGACCGCGCTCGAAGTCGCGAATCTCGTGGGCGCAGATTACGACGACGTGTCGTTCACCGTGAAGCGCGGCGAAGTCGTCGGCCTGACGGGCGCGACGAGCAGCGGACACACGAGCGTCGCCGAAGCGATCGCCGGTTTGCGCAACGTAAAGAGCGGCGAGATCCGCGTGGACGGCAACGCGTTGCCTTCGGGCGACGTCCCCGCTGCGTTAGCCGCAGGCGTCGGCTGCGTGCCGAAGGATCGCCATCACGAAGGTTTGGTACTGACTCAATCGATAGCGGAAAACGCATCGATGACGATTACACGCCTGCTCGGCAGATTCGGTATCGCACCGCCCGCGAAGAAAAACGCCTTCGGCCAGAAGATGATCGACGCGCTTGGCATCGTCGCGCAAGGGCCGGAACACGTTGTGTCCGGCCTCTCGGGCGGCAACCAGCAAAAGGTCGTGATGGCGCGCGCACTCGCCACCGATCCGAACGTGCTTGTCCTGATCGACCCCACCGCGGGCGTCGACGTGAAATCGAAGGAAGCGCTGCTGTCCGTCGTGGACCGGGTGCGCGAGGACGGCAAGGCCGTGCTCGTCGTCTCCGGCGAACTCGACGATCTGCGCACCTGTGACCGCGTGCTGGTCATGTTCCGTGGACGCGTCGCCGCCGAATTCCCGGCCGGCTGGCAGGACCACGACCTTATCGCCTCAGTTGAAGGAGTCAGTCTCCATGAAGAATAGTGCGCCCACGCCCGCCTTTGCGACGGGTCAGGCACAGGTCAGCGCGGTTGCTGCGCAGCGCCGCCGTCCGCGTATCGAATTCGCACGTCTGCGCGATCTCGCGCTGGTGCCGGCGATCGCGCTGCTGCTTGTGATCGGCGCGTTTGTCAGCCCGAGCTTTTTGACGAAAGCGAATCTGATCAGCGTACTCGGCGCATCGGCGGCGCTCGCACTCGTCGTGCTCGCCGAATCGCTGATCGTGCTGACCGGCAAGTTCGATCTTTCGCTTGAATCGACGGTAGGCATCGCGCCCGCGGTCGGCGCGATGCTCGTGATGCCCGCTGCGTCCGCCGGTTTTGGGCTGCAATGGCCGACGGCGATGGGTCTCTTCGCGATCCTCGTGGTGGGCGCGGTGATCGGCTTTATCAACGGCTTTCTCGTCGTGCGGCTTCGGCTGAACGCGTTCATCGTCACGCTGGCCATGCTGATCGTGCTGCGCGGCATGCTCGTCGGCGCGACCAAGGGCGGCACGCTGTTCGACATGCCGCCGTCGTTCTTCACGCTCGCCACCACGATCGTGCTCGGCCTGCCGGTTTCCGTGTGGCTCGCCGCAGCCGCGTTCGCTGTGGCCGCGTTCATGTTGCGCTATCACCGCATCGGGCGCGCGTTGTATGCGATCGGCGGCAATCCGGAGGCGGCGCGCGCGGCGGGTATTCGCGTTGAGCGCATCACGTGGGGCGTGTTCGTGCTCGGCAGCATGCTCGCTGCGACTGGCGGCCTGATCGTGACGGGCTACGTCGGCGCGATCAACGCCAATCAGGGCAACGGCATGATCTTCACGGTGTTCGCGGCGGCGGTGATCGGCGGCATTTCACTCGACGGCGGCAAGGGCACGATGCTCGGCGCGCTCTCGGGTGTTTTGTTGCTCGGCATCGTGCAGAACCTGCTGACGCTCGCACAGGTGCCGTCGTTCTGGATCCAGGCGATTTACGGCGCGATCATTCTTGGTTCGCTGATGGTGGCGCGCCTCGCGGGTGGCGAAGGCCAGAACTGACCCGAACCATCACGGAGACAACATCTTGAGCAGTCCAATGACAGACCCGCGCCTCATCCTGCTGACACCGCAGGATAACTGCCTGATCGCGGCGGCGCGGCTCGAAGCCGGATCGCAGGTCGAGATCGAAGGCGAACGCATCACGCTCGCGAAAACGATCGACCTCGGCCACAAGGTCGCGCGCCGTGCGCTGGTCACGGACGAGAAGGTGCTGCGCTACGGCGCGGTGATCGGCCACGTGACGGAGCCGGTCGCTCGCGGCGCGCATCTGCATACGCACAACCTCGAAAGCGACTACCTGCCGACCTACACGCACGACGCCGGCCACGCATTCGTGCATCACTGACCGCGGCTTTTTCGCCGTGCTGGAACGAACGATCATGACTGATACTTCTGTTGCATCCGTTGTCATCCAGCCTGCGCAGGCTGTGCCACCATCGCTGCAAGGCTATCCGCGCAGCGATGGCCGCAAGGGCATCCGCAATGTCGTCGCGGTGGCGTATCTCGTCGAATGCGCGCATCACGTCGCGCGCGAAATCGTCACGCAGTTTCGCGAGCCGCTCGATGCGTTCGACGATCCGTCAAGCGAGCGCGAGCCGCCCGTCCATCTGATCGGTTTCCCGGGCTGCTATCCGAACAGCTACGCCGAGAAGATGATGCAGCAGCTCACCACGCATCCAAACGTCGGCGCAGTGCTGTTCGTATCGCTGGGTTGCGAGAGCATGAACAAGCATTACCTCGTGGATGTGGTGCGCGCGAGCGGCCGGCCCGTCGAAGTGCTGACGATCCAGGAAAAAGGCGGCACGCGCAGCACGATCCAGTACGGCGTCGACTGGGTGCGCGATGCCCGCAAACAGCTTGCGGCGCAGCAAAAAGTGCCGATGGCGCTCGATGAACTCGTGATCGGCACGATCTGCGGCGGTTCGGACGGTACGAGCGGCATCACCGCCAATCCCGCCGTGGGCCGCGCATTCGATCATCTGATCGATGCGGGCGCGACCTGCATCTTCGAGGAAACCGGCGAGCTGGTCGGCTGCGAATTCCATATGAAGAGCCGTGCGGCCCGGGACGACCTGGGCGATGAAATCGTCGCTTGCGTTGCGAAGGCGGCGCGCTACTATTCCATCCTCGGACACGGCAGCTTTGCAGTCGGCAATGCGGACGGCGGGCTGACGACGCAGGAAGAGAAATCGCTTGGCGCCTATGCGAAAAGCGGCGCATCGCCGATTGTCGGCATCGTGAAGCCCGGCGATGTGCCGCCCACAGGCGGCCTTTATCTGCTCGACGTCGTGCCCGATGGCGAACCGCGCTTCGGCTTTCCGAACATCAGCGATAACGCGGAGATTGGCGAACTGATCGCGTGCGGTGCGCATGTGATCCTGTTCACGACCGGACGCGGATCGGTGGTCGGCTCGGCGATTTCGCCCGTGATCAAGGTTTGCGCGAATCCGTCGACGTTCCGCAATCTCGCCGGCGACATGGATGTCGACGCCGGGCGTATTCTGGAGGGCCGCGCGACGCTCGACGAAGTCGGCCGCGAAGTGTTCGACCAGACCGTAGCCGTAGCGCAGGGCGCGGCGTCGAAGTCGGAAGCGCTTGGGCACCAGGAGTTTATCCTGACGTACAAGACGTTCGAGCCGGTTGGGCCGGCGTGCCTGCCGTCGAGTGCAGCGCAGCATCGCGTAGTTGAAATCGCGTCGATTTGAAACGCGGGCAATGAGGAGGCTTGTGAATGACAACAGCGGCGAATCCGAAGGTCAGCCAGCGGCGCGGCATTGGCCGGCGTGACCTGAAAGTGACCGGTCTCGGTCTGGGCACGGCGCCGCTCGGCGGCCTGTATCGCGACCTCTCCGACGAGGAAGCGCAGGCCACGATCGACGCCGCGTGGGACGCCGGCGTTCGCTATTTCGACACCGCACCGCACTACGGACACACGAAGGCCGAACATCGGCTTGGTCACGCGCTACGCAACTATCCGCGTAGTGAATACGTGCTGTCGACCAAAGCCGGCCGGCGCTTCGTGCCGCGCACGCATCCCTACGACGGCAGCGAAGGCTGGCAAAACCCGCTGCCATTCGAGGCAATCTACGACTACACACACGACGGTATTCTTCGCTCATTCGAAGACAGCCAGCATCGGCTTGGCATGGTCGATATCGACATCCTGCTGGTTCACGATATCGGCCGCTATACGCATGGCGATCGCAACGTGCACTACTGGAAGCAGTTGACCGAAGGCGGCGGCTTCAAGGCGCTCGACGAACTGCGCGCCAGCGGCGCAGTAAAAGCGCTAGGCCTCGGTGTCAACGAAGGCGCGGTCATTCTCGAAGTAATGGCCGAATTCGATATCGACTGCGCGCTGCTCGCCGGTCGCTATACGTTGCTGGAGCAGGACACGTTGAACGATCTGCTGCCGGCATGCGAAGCACGACACGTGAGCATTCTGCTCGGCGGCGCGTTCAATTCGGGCATTCTCGCGCGTGGTGTGCAGGGTGATCTGAAATACAACTACGGCAATGCGCCGCAGGATGTGATCGATCGTGTCGCGCGTCTTGAAGCGATTTGTCGCGTGCACGGCGCACCGCTTGCCGCGGCCGCATTGCAGTTTCCGTATGCGCATCCGGCGGTCGCCACCGTGCTGACGGGCGCGCGGAGCGCCGCTGAGTTGCGCGAGAACGTCGCATCGTTCGAACGTGAATTGCCGCTCGCGCTGTGGAAAGCGCTGCGCGAAGGTCTGCTCGATTCGCGTGCGCCGGTGCCCGGAGACTGACGTGGCCGCGCGCATCGATGCTCACCAGCACTACTGGAACCCGGATCGCGGCGATTACGGCTGGTTGACCCCGGAGCTGACGTCGCTGTATCGCACGTTTGGTCCCGCTGATCTCGCGCCGTTGCGTGCTGCTACGCGCGTCGATGCAACGGTTGTCGTGCAGGCTGCGCAGACTGTCGATGAAACGCGTTATCTGCTGGACATTGCGCGTAACGAACCGTCCGTTGCGGGCGTAGTGGGCTGGGTGCCGCTGCTCGATGACGATGCGCCTGCGCTAATCGCCGAACTTGCGCGCGATCCGAAGTTCAAGGGCGTGCGTCCGATGCTTCAGGATCTTCCCGACGATAACTGGATCGCGAATCCAGCGCTGAAGCCCGCCATCGAAGCGTTGATCGCGCATGATCTCGCATTCGATGCGCTGATCTTCGCGCGCCACGTCGATGCGCTGGAAACGTTCATCACGCGCTTCCCGCAGCTACGCATCGTGATCGATCACGGCGCAAAGCCGCCGATCCGCGATGGCGCGTCGGGCTGGCAGCCGTGGGCCGATGGCATCGAGCGGCTTGCGCGTCTGCCGCATGTTCACTGCAAGCTGTCCGGTCTCGCAACCGAAGCCGCGCCCGGCTGGAACGAAGCCACATTGCGGCCCTATGTTGACCATCTGCTTGCGCACTTCGGACCGTCGCGTCTGATGTGGGGCAGCGACTGGCCGGTGCTGAACCTGAATGGCGACTACGAGAGGTGGCACGCAGCGGCGAACACATTGCTTGCGTCGCTGTCAGAGACGCAATGCGCTGCGGTGCTCGGCGGCAACGCGTCAGCCTTCTATCGACTATGAATTCATGGAGCGCGTGCAGACACTGTGTCAGCGCGCGCTGCAATACCCGGTATGACTCAAACGCCATTTCAACTGGAGCCGTAGATGATACAAAGACTGGCCGGCAAGACGGCCCTGATCACCGCCGCCGGGCAGGGCATCGGACTCGCGACCGCGGAGCTCTTCGCGCGCGAAGGCGCACGTGTGATCGCCACGGATATCCGCATCGATGCGCTCGCCGGGAAGCCCGTCGAGGCACGAAAACTGGACGTGCGTGACGACGCCGCGATCAAGGCGCTCGCCGCCGAACTCGGTGCGATCGATGTGCTGTTCAACTGCGCGGGATTCGTGCACGCAGGCTCGATTCTCGAAGCGAGCGAGGAAGACTGGGATTTCGCCTTCGATCTGAACGCGAAGGCGATGTACCGGACGATTCGCGCGTTTCTGCCTGCAATGCTCGAGAAAGGTGGCGGCTCTATCATCAACATGTCGTCGGCGGCATCGAGTATCAAGGGCGTGCCGAACCGTTTCGTGTATGGTGCTTCGAAGGCGGCCGTGATCGGGCTTACAAAGGCGGTTGCGGCAGACTTCGTCACACGCGGTGTGCGCTGCAACGCGATCTGTCCGGGCACGGTGGCTTCGCCGTCGCTCGAACAGCGGATCGCCGCGCAGGCACAGGCGCAGGGCGCGACAGTCGATGCCGTGCAGGCGGCCTTCGTCGCGCGCCAGCCGATGGGCCGTGTCGGCAAGCCGGAAGAGATCGCAGCGCTCGCGCTGTATCTTGCATCGGATGAATCCGCGTTCACCACCGGTCACGCGCACGTGATCGACGGTGGCTGGTCGAACTAGCTGCACCCTGGCCGAGGCCGGGTTCGCTTTGCACGTTTTTTTACTGAACACCAGGGAATGCCACGATGAAACTGCTTCGTTATGGACCGAAAGGTCAGGAAAAACCGGGTTTGCTCGATGCACAGGGCAAGATTCGCGATCTGTCGAAAGTGGTCGCCGATATCGGCGGTGACGTGCTGACCGACGCTGGTCTTGCGAAACTGCGCGCGGTCGATCCGGCGTCGCTGCCGGTGGTCGAAGGCAATCCGCGGATGGGCCCGTGCGTGGCCAACATCGGCAAGTTCGTGTGTATCGGGCTGAACTATGCCGATCACGCGGCCGAATCGAATCTGCCGGTGCCGGCCGAACCGGTCGTCTTCAACAAGTGGACGAGCGCGATCATTGGCCCGAACGACGACGTCGAAATCCCGCGCAACTCGAAGAAGTGCGACTGGGAAGTGGAACTTGGCGTGGTGATCGGCAAGCCGGCCAAATACATCGACGAAGCGAACGCGCTGGATTACGTGGCGGGCTATTGCGTGATCAACGACGTGTCGGAACGCGAATGGCAGATCGAGCGTACGGGTACGTGGGACAAGGGCAAGGGCTTCGACACGTTCGGACCGATCGGCCCGTGGCTCGTCACGCGCGATGAAGTCGCCAACCCGCAAGCGCTTGATCTGTGGCTGGAGGTGGACGGCCATCGTTACCAGAACGGCAACACGAAGACGATGGTGTTCACGGTCGCGAAACTCGTTTCGTACCTGTCGCAGTGCATGAGCCTGCAACCGGGCGACGTGATTTCGACCGGCACGCCGCCGGGCGTCGGCATGGGCGTGAAGCCGAATCCGGTGTTCCTGAAGCCGGGCCAGACGATGCGCCTTGGCATTCAGGGCCTCGGCGAGCAGACACAGCGGACGTACGCAGCAGAATAAGCGTGGTAGCTGCAGGCGCGGCCCGTATGGGCCGCGCGCCGCGGGCGACCTGTTTCTCCATCAGGCGCCCGCTTTACTTCTCCATCAAGCCGGCGCCGCGACTTCCGTGCCTTCCGCCATGCGGTTGATCGTGCCCTGCGCCACTGCGATGAGCTTCTCCGAGCCGTCGTCCATCACGAAGATACTGCACTGGCAGGTCGCCTGATTGCGGCCGGCGTGGACGACCTGCGCGCGCGCCATCAGCGTGCCGTTTATCGCGGGCCTCAGATAGTTGATCTTGTATTCGCCCGTCACGACGCGTGGCCCGAGCGTGAGCGCCCCGGCAAACGTCAATGCGTTGTCCGCCAGATAACTGATCACACCGCCGTGTACGAAACCATGTTGCTGCCTCAGTTCATCGCGAATCGGCAGGGAGAGCGTCAGTTCGTGTGCGCCGGTGTTCATGAGTTCGGCGCCAAGCAGCATGCTGAATGGCTGCGCGTGCAGTGCGCCACGTGCGCGATCGAGTAGATCAGTCATCTCGGTTCCTTCGGGCGTCGCCCGGCTGGTTCCTGTCCACTCTAGGAAGCGGTTGCGCACTGCGTCAAGGTGATTTGAAGAAATTGACCTCGGATTGTTGTGGAGATCAAAGGCAATTCGCCAGATGCGTGGGGTACACGGCGCATCTCAACTCTTTTCGCGCATTGCACCTCAAGCCTTCGCGGGTATTGCCGTAAACCCGTAGTCAATCCCGTCATTCCCTTGCAATTCAGGTGTTCTCGATGTTCAGCAAAATCAAGGTCGCTTCCGGCCTGTTGTGCGTTCTAGTCGCTTTCTGCGTATTCCAGCTGTTGACGGAGGGTCTGGGTTTCTGGTCGTTGACCCGTACGCACGATGACGTCGGCGACCTGTCCAACGTGGCGCTGAAGCAGATGAATGCTGTCGGCGAAACCACACAGCATTTGATGGACGCGCGTATTAATCTGTCGCGCGCTGGCACGCGGATGGTTCGCGGCGGTGCCGAACCGGCCGAAATCGTCCAGCACGCGCGTGACCAGTTGAAGGAGGCGGAGCGTTCGTTCGGCGCCTTCAACAGCGCGCCGAAGATGAATGACGAAAACAGCGCGCGCGCCGCCGCGCTCACCGAGCGCTATACGAAACTGCACGCGGCGTTGAGCGAGCTCGTCCAGTTTCTCGATTCCAACAACATCCAGGCCTTTCTCGATCAACCGACGCAGTCGTTCCAGGACGCGTATCTCGCCGAGCAGCACAACTTCGTGCAGTTCGCCGACGCGGCCAGCCGCGCGTCGCTCGATTCGATCGACGGACGTCTTGCGCTCTTCCGCGGCGTCGGTATCGCGATTCTGGCGTTGCTGCTGGCCGGCACGACTGCGGTCTTTATCGTGCTGAAACGCGGCGTCGTGGCGCCGCTTGAAGAAGCGGGCCGTCACTTCGACCGCATCGCGCAGGGACGTCTTGACCAGCCGATCGCATCGCGCGGCACGAATGAAATCGGCCGTCTCTATTCGGGTCTTTCGATCATGCAGGCGAGCGTCGCGCGTACGGTGAAGACCGTGCGCGATTCCGCCGATTCGATTCACCTCGGCGCGGACGAAATTGCGACGGGTAATGCGGACCTGTCGGCGCGCACGGAGAACCAGGCCGCTTCGCTGGAAGAAACCGCATCGAGCATGGAAGAGCTGACCGCCGCCGTGCGCCAGACCGCCAGCCACGCCCGCGAAGCGAACGCGCTTGCGGAAAATGCACTCGACGCGACTTCGCGCGGCAGCGACGTCGTGAACGAAGTGGTCGAAAAGATGCGCGGTATTGCGCAGAGTTCGGACAGGATCGCGGAGATCATCAGCGTCATCGATGGCATTGCGTTCCAGACGAACATCCTCGCGTTGAACGCGGCCGTCGAAGCGGCACGCGCGGGCGAGCAGGGGCGCGGCTTCGCAGTGGTGGCGGGCGAGGTGCGCGGACTCGCGCAACGCAGCGCGCAGTCGGCGAAGGAGATCAAGACGCTGATCAGCGAATCGGTCGCGGAGATTCAGGGTGGCTCGGCACTCGTCGAGCGGGCGGGCGATGCGATGCGCAACGTGTCGGCATCGATTTCGCGCGTGACGCAGATGATGGCTGAGATCAGCGCGTCGTCGTCGGAACAGAGCACGGGCATCGAGCAGGTCAATCAGGCTGTGGTGCAGATGGATGGAATGACCCAGCAGAACGCGGCGCTTGTCGAAGAAGCGGCTGCAGCTGCGGCGTCGCTGCACCAGCAGACGCAGCAGTTGAAGGACGCGGTCGCGGTGTTCGAGATTTCGGACGCGGTGCTGGCGGCCGAACAGAACGGCGGTTACCCGTCACCGCGCGCGGGCAGATTTGCAATGACCCCGGCGGTATGACTGCATATGGTTTGAAGGCCGCAAACTGAAAAGCCCGCAGGAACAACGTTATGTTCCAGCGGGCTTTTTCGTTCTGTAGCGAAGCCGTCGTTAAGCGCGCTCAAACAGGCAGCGATGCGTACGAAGTAGCCAGATGATAGGGGGTAGTCGATGGCATTTCGGCGCGCGTGATGTCACCCGTCGCCGTCATGCTTTCGATCCATCCGTACTCGCGCAGAAAGCGTTCGCGAAAACGTTCGATCTGCTGCGGCAATAGTGTGCTTGCCGCTGCGTCGTCGCTCGTTGCCAGTGCGCGCAGATATTCGGTCTGCGCCCAGATACGCTGCGTGCTGTCGTTGATGATGCCCGCTTCGTCGAGCGAGGCATACACGCCGCCCGTCGCGTGATCTACGCCGTGCTGCTGCGCGAAGCTGAAGGCACGCGACAGCGCAACGTACAGGCCTGATTGCCCCAACAGGCCAGCGGCGCGACGCGCGAGATAAAACCATTCGAACTGATGACCCGGCTCCAGCCGGTTATCCGCCGAACCGAGCGGCAGCTCCGCGATGCAGCCCGTCGGCTGGTGCAGGAACGTGCGCGCCACGCCTTCGACGAGGCCCGTGAGCGAGGTCGCAAACGCCGCATCTTTCGTTGCGTCATGTGCGGCGAGCCACGCTTCGGTCAGATGCATCAGCGGGTTTTGTATCGGCGTGCCAGTGACGGTCGAGAAATCCGCATCGAGCGCGGCATTGAGCAATCCGCCCGGTGCAGCGAAGCGCTCAATGATTTGCGCCGACGTTTCATTCATCACGTCGAGCGCGTCGCGATTGCGCGAACGTGCAAAGTACTCCGCGCATGCAAACACGACGAATGCGTGCGTGTACAGATCCTTCGTTGTGTCGAGCGGCGCGCCTTTGCCATCGACGCTATAGAACCATCCGCCATTCTGTGCGTCATGAAAATAGCGACGTAATGTGTCGAACAGCGTATCGGCGTGGGAGATATCGCCGGCCTGCGAGAAAACGAAAAGCTGGCGCGCGCACGCCATCGCGCGATAGCGTGTGACAGGCAACGGCCGATGGTCGTGACCGATGGCTTCGTAAGGCAGCTTGAGCGCGGAATTGAAGCCCGGTCCGCGCCATACCGGCAGGACAACCTGTGCGAAATGAGTGCGTAGCAGGGCGGCGGGAGCGGCCGTGGAAGCGGATGATGTCATGCGGCTGGCGTGTCGTGCAGATCAGAAAACGGGAGAACCGGGCGTGTCGCGGCGCAGCGTCGAAGCGCGCCGTCGCGCCGGCTGTGCGCAAGGATAAACCAGAAGGACAGTGGCGGCACGTTACACGTATTTCCCGGCGTATTTGCACGAATTCCCGGCGGCTGCCTCGCGCGGCCGTGCGACAATGCGGGCTCGAAAAACGAAGATGGCATTTTGCAGCGGCGACCCGCGGCCGGCGAGCGCCGGCTGACGACCAGAACGACCGCTCCTTTCCCCATGGCAGATTCCGCAGATTTCGCAGCATCCCCGAATTCCCGCCCGCGTCGCGCCCGTTCGACAAAGCCACGCGAGGCTACCGTCTCCACCGAAACCGAAAACAAGCTGGCCCGCGCCGCGCGCTCCGCGCAGCGGCTCGCGCAACTGAGCGACGTGCCGCGCGACGACAGCACGCTCGACCTGTTCCCCGACGATCCCACGCGCGCCACGCTCGAAGCCATGACCATCGACGTCCGGCAAGGCACGCTGACGGGTTTCGAACTGCCGCCCGAGGTGCTGGCCGCTGTGGGCGTCACGAACGGCGGCGATGCCCTGGCCAGCGATGCGAAGTCGACGCGGCGCGTGACGCGCGCGGCGAAGGTGGACGAGGCGGCGTCGCTGTCGATGCAGGCGAGCGTGCTGGACGAGCGCGTGGAGCCGTCTATTGATGATGCGGTTGAAAGCACAACAGAACGCGCGACCGGACACGCCGATGGTGCGCCCAGCGCGACCGACGCCGCGACGCAAAACAATCGCGCGGAACTGAACACGACGGCAACCGCGACGCGCGAGGCCCGCGACGTGGATGCTAAACCCGCGACCCCTGACGCGTCCGCCCGCGCAGCCGTTGATGCCGGCGCCGCAACGGCCAGCGCATCAGCGAAACCGGCAAACGCCGATCGAGACGTATCCAGCCAACCGGGCGCGCCGCAGACATCCGCCTTGACGCATGCCGCCGCGCCGGAACTCGACCGCGCTCGCGCGACGGCCTTCGCGGACACCGTCGATGCGCTGTACGGCGTGATCGCCGACCAGCGTCGCGCGGCCACCGATCATTCGCGGCGAATGAAATGGATGCTATCGATCGTCGTCGCTGCGCTGCTCGTGACAGTCGCGATCGGCATCACGCAGACGATGCTCCTGATGCGGCTCACGCGCGATTCAACCGCGCAGCAGCAGCGCATCGAACAGATGATGCTGAACCAGCAGGCGACGCTGTCGACACTTCTCGACACCGATTCGGCGACTGTCAGCGTACCCGCCGTCGTGCCCGTGGCGCCGGACACGCCCGCTGCCGACGCCGCACCACGGTCCGCTTCGCCAGCAACCACGGCCAGGCACACGGCCAGAACCCAGCACGGACACAAGCCGAAAACGGCGCCGTCGCACTGATCTGGCACTGCAGTTGTTGTAATGATGCAACGCACCAAACCGCCCGGAGCGGTGCGGCAAAGCGCCCGGTGAATGAAATGCTGCATTGCACTAGATTTTACTCAGGGATAACCCTATAATGCTTCTTAAGGGAAAACCCTAGCCATTCATTCAACCGGGAGTCGCCATGAGCTTGATCCTTGCACTGCTTCAAAAGGTTAGCGACCTCTTTGCGTCGCCGTTTCTTCCGCTGGACTCTGACTACTCGCACGAAGCGCGTTATCGCGAAGCCGAACGCGTTCGCAAGTCGCAGCGCGTCGCCATTTTCGGCTTCCTGCGCGGCTAACCAGCCAGCGCGGCGCGCGGTTCGTCCGCGCGTCATGGCGTGCGCTTAACGCGCATGTCCCGAATCAAGGCCCGATGTGGAAATTCCGCATCGGGCCTTTTTTCGTCTGTGTGGACTGCAATGACGAAATTCCGCCGCCGAAGGTTTTCGATCGAAACGCCACCTTCATTCTCCAAAAGCATCTTTGGACCGACCGACATCCTCGCCCCCAGAAAGCGCCAACCTTTTGATTTCCTTTCATTTTCCCCTGGATTTTCCAACTTTCACCAGGCGGAATATTTCTCAACCCGAAGGGATGTAACGGCAATTGACGTAATCGGCTGGCCGTCCCGGGTTGAAGTTCAGCGCAGGCCTTGATCCTGCTGGAATTTTTTGGCGCCAGACCGCGCCGCGCCGCGCCAGGCAGTGAAATGCGCGCTTACAAGTCCTCACGGTTGTGAGCGGGTCACGTCGCTAAAGTGGGTTTCAAGCGCAACACGCCGGGTTTCCCAAACCAGCAGCAAGAGGCAGTACAAGCTTCGCACCCGGCGCGCGTTGAACCTAAAAAGGGAGATTCATTATGAAAATCTTGAGCCGTACGACCCGTTCCGTGATCGCCACCGTACTCGCAGGTGGCGCGTTGCTCACCGCAAGCTCCGCCTTCGCGCAGCACGATCCGATGATGCGCGACGGCGTGCCTGCGGCCAGTTACGGCCAGCCGCACATGATGCCGGTTGGCGTCAGCATCAACGTCGGCTGGCATGGCGACCGCTATTACGACGGCCACCGTTACTGGCAGCACGACGAATGGATGCGCCATCACCCGCATGATCGGGATCCGTACCATCACGACGAGCATCATCAGCCAGAGCACTATTGAAATCGATCGCGCGTTGATGGCGCGAACCGCATGACGCCCGCAACACCGTCATGCGCGCAAAGGAGGCCGGCGCTCTCGCAAGAGAGGCCGGCCTCTCTACATCCAGGCGCCGCCACGCGAAACGCTTCGCTGCGCTATGCTTCAAAGCTTTCATCGATGTCGCAGGAGAGTGGCTTGAACGACGATAGGGCAGTAATGGGCGTGGTCGGCACGGGTTTGATGGGCGTCGGCATCGCGACGCAATGCGCGTTGCACGGATACCGGACAATCGTCCACGATGTCGACGCTGCGCGTCTCGCGAGCGTCGCGCCGAAGGCCGAAGCCGTGCTCGACGAACTGATCGACGCTGGCCGTATCGACCGCGCGGCGAAAGTGGCCGCGCTTGCGCGCATCGAGACGCATGACTCGCTCGACGTGATGGCGTCGGCGCAGTTCATCATCGAAGCGATCCCTGAAGTGCTTGCGCTCAAGCATCGCCTGTACGAAGCGCTCGACAAAATTCTCGCACCAGACGCGATTCTTGCCAGCAATACGAGCGGCTTTCCGCCCGACGCTTTGAGCGGCCCGCTGCGCGCCAAAGCGCGCTTTGTGATTGCGCATTTCTGGAATCCGCCGCATATGATTCCGCTCGTCGAGGTGGTGCCGGGCAGTGAAACGACCCAGGAAGTCACGGCGAAGACCGTCGAACTGATGTCGGCGATCGGTATGGAGCCGGTGCTGCTCGCGAAGGCGATTCCTGGTTTTGTCGGTAACCGGCTGCAGTTTGCCGTGCTGCGTGAAGCGCTCAACATCGTGCGCTCGGGCGCCGCCACGCCGGATGAAGTCGATCGTGTGATGAAGGCGTCGCTCGGACGACGCTGGGGCATCGTCGGTCCGTTCGAAGGTGCGGATATGGGCGGCCTCGATACGTTTGTCGATATCGCGTCGCATCTGATGCCGGAACTCGCGAAAGACGAGAACGTCATCGATCTGCTGCGCGAACAGGTGAACGCGGGGCGCGTCGGTGTGCGTAGCGGTGCCGGGTTTTACGACTGGGACGATGCGCACCTGGCGCAGGTGAAGGAAGGGCGCAAACGCGTGATCAGCCGCGGTTGAACGCAGTGAACAGCACGGCATCAACAATCATCGAGACATGCTCATGAACCCCGACGTCCACTTCTACGACCCCGCCGAAGGTCATGGCCTGCCGCACGATCCGTTCAAGGCGATCGTCGCGCCGCGCCTGATCGGCTGGATTTCGACCCGCTCGGTCGAAGGCCGGCTGAACCTCGCGCCCTACAGTTTCTTCGGCGCGTTCGCGACGTTTCCGTCGATCATCGGATTCAGCAGCGAAGGCTACAAGGACAGCATCCGCAACATCGAAGCCACCGGTGAATTCGCCTGGAATCTCGCAACGAAGCCGCTGGCGGAGCGGATGAACCAGTCGTCCGCCCCGGTTGGACCCGAGGTCGACGAATTCGAACTATCAGGGCTGACGCCCGCGGCGGGCCGTAACATCGCGGCGCCGCACGTCGCGGAAGCGCCGGCCGCGCTCGAATGCAAACTGCTGCAGATCGTCCGGCTGCACTCGCTCGACGGCAAGCCGATGGACAACTATCTGGCGCTGGGTCAGGTAGTCGGCGTGCATATCCAGAAGGCGTTTCTGAAGGACGGCCTGTTCGACACACACGCCGCGCAGCCGGTCATGCGCGCCGGTTATCGCGCTGACTACGCGCAGATCGGCGAGATGTTCCAGATGTTCCGGCCGACCGCCTAGGCGCATTCACGCCTGACAGGCCTGACAGAACTGGCACTCCGGCGCGGGCACGCCGGATCGGCTGGCTTCAACAGCGCCAGCCGGCCGCGCGGTCGACCGAAGCCGACCCGTGCATCACTCCCGCCCGGACGCACCCACCTTGAACACGCTGACCACCTGCGCGAGCCGCCCGGCCTGATCGCGCAGGTCGGCGGCCGCGCGTTCCGCCACGCCCACAATCGTTGCGTTCTGCTGCGTCGCTTCACCGATCTGCGTGACGGCGAGATTCACCTGCTCGATGCCGCCCGACTGTTCGCGCGACGCGACGCTGATTTCGCCCATGATGGCCTGCACGCGTCCCACCTGTTCAACGATGCCGTTCATCGTCGAGCTGGCTTCTTCAGCGATCCGGTAGCCGGATTCGACACGCGCCGTCGATTCGCCGATCAGCGCTTCGATTTCCTTGACCGCCGCCGCGCTGCGCTGCGCGAGCGCGCGCACTTCGGAAGCGACGACCGCGAAGCCCTTGCCGTGCTCGCCCGCGCGCGCTGCTTCGACGGCCGCGTTCAGCGCGAGGATGTTGGTCTGGAACGCGATGCCTTCGATCACGGTCGTGATGTCGGCGATCTTTTGTGATGAACGGCTGATGTCGCCCATCGTCGATACGACGCGCTGCACTGCGCGGCCGCCATCGAGCGCGGCCGCAGACGCGCTCGTGACGAGTGTGTTCGCCTGCGCGGCGTGGGCGGCGTTCTGCTGCACCGTCGACGTGATCTGTTCCATGCTCGCCGCGGTTTCCTCCAGGCTGCTCGCCTGCGTCGCGATGCGCGCGGCGATATCGCCGCTGCCGGCGGCGATTTCCGCCGTACCGTGCGTCATGTCCGCGGAAGCGCCGCGCACCTGCGTGACGATTCGCGCGAGCCCTTCGCCGATGCCGTCGATGGCAGTCAGCAGGCGGCCGATCTCGTCAGTGCGGCCGTTCGCGACACGCACGCTCAGGTCGCCCGCAGCAAGACGTTCCGACGCCTTCGCGGCTTCGTCGAGCGGACGGCTCACCATCCGGCGCACGGCGATGAGGAAGAACGCCGCGAAAGCCGCGACCAGCACGAAACCGGCGATGAGAAAGCGGTTGCGCGTGGCCACGACTTCGTCCATCACTTCGTCGCGCGGCGCAATGCCGCCGACGAGCCATTGCCATTCCGGCACGCTGATAAAGGAGACGTACTTGTCGCGCGAATGCGTTTCGCCGAGCGTCGTGTCCGTCGACGTGTACGCCAGTCGCCCTTCCTTCGCGTCAAGCATCTGTTTGTACGGCGCATTCGCGTCGTCGGCGGCCTGGCCGGTGGCGGCCGGATGGACGATGAACTTGCCGCGGTCCGGCCCGTTCGACGCATTCAGGACGAAGTAGTAACCGCTGTCGCCGATCTTCAGCTGACGGATGCCGTCTTCGATCGACTTGATCTGCGGACCTACGTCGACGCCGACGAAGAGCGCACCGATCACGCGGCCACTGGCGTCCATGACGGGCTTGTATTGCGTGATGAAACGTTTGCCAAACAGCGCGGCAAGACCGGTGTACGTCTTGCCGGCCAGTACCAGCGAATACGCCGGGCCCTTGCGGTCGAGCAGCGTGCCGATCGCGCGTGAGCCATCCTGCTTCTTCAGCGATGTCGTGACGCGCACGAAGTCGTCGCCGGTGCGCGCGAACACGGTTGCGATCGCGCCGCTGCGCTCCAGAAACTGGTCGGGAATCGAAAAGTCGAGATTGAGCGGCTTGTCGCCGGCTTTCATGGTCGGCGTGGCGACGCCGTTGATGTCCACTTTCCGGGTTTCGTCGACCGTATAGTTCGACGGCAGGAAGCTCGCAAAAAGCGTCATCGAACGGCCGACTTCGGCGACGAGGCTGCTGTCGAACAGCGAGATCATCGCGGCGATCGAGCGATCTTTTTCGCCGATGCGGGCCACCACCTGCTCGCTGACCTGGTCGCCGGCGGAACGGGTGACGGCCCACGTGAACGCCGCGAAAATGACCGCCACGATCGCGCACGAGAGCATGGCCAGCCTGGCGCCGACGCTGGCGCGGCGCAGAGAAAGAATATCCATGGATTTTTGGCGTTAGAAGGACAGGACACCGTCTGCGATGTGGCACGCGCGACGGCATGACAGCTATCCCCGTTTATCGGCCACCAATCCTGATTTCTTTAACCTTACACAATAATTGCGGTTTTAGTCCTTGACTCGCCAGGTCCGCAGCAGCAGCGCATTTGTCACGACGCTGACGCTCGAGAACGCCATCGCGGCGCCCGCCAGCATCGGATTGAGCAAGCCGAACGCGGCCAGCGGAATGCCGATCAGGTTGTAGACGAACGCCCAGAACAGGTTCTGCTGGATCTTGCGCCACGTGCGGCGCGAGATATCGATTGCCGCCGCGACCAGCGCCGGGTCGCCGCGCATCAATGTGATGCCGGCCGCCTGCATGGCGACATCGGTGCCCGTCGCCATCGCGATGCCGATATCGGCGGCGGCGAGCGCGGGCGCGTCGTTGATGCCGTCGCCCGCCATCGCGACGATGCCGGCCGTGCGGATCTTGAGATCGCGGATCACGCGGGCCTTGTCGTCCGGCAACACCTCGGCGTGGAATTCGTCGATGCCGAGCGCGGCCGCGACACTTGCCGCGCTGCCACGGTTATCGCCTGTCACGAGTACGCTCCTGATGCCCATCTGTTTGAGATGATTGATGGCTTCCTTCGCGGTCGGTTTGAGCGTGTCGCCGAACGCGATCAATGCCAGCGCGGCGGGCGGCGTATCGACGCTCATCAGCCACGACACGGTATTGCCTTCGGCTTCCAGCTGCTGCGCGCGTTGTGTGAATGCGTCCGGCACGGCAGTGCCGAGTTCGGCGAGCCAGCGTGCACTGCCGATCGCGAGCCTTCGTCCGTCGACATCTGCTTCGACGCCACGGCCCGGCACGGCGCGCGCGCCGCTGGACACCGCATGCCGCGCGCCTTCCGCCCGCCCGTACTCCGCCGTTATCGCCCGCGCCAGCGGATGGTCGCTATGCCGCTGCACGGCCGCAGCGAGCGAGAGTGCCTCGTCGCGCGCCATCCCGATAGCTTCGAACGCGGTGACCGACGGCTGGCCAAGCGTCAGCGTGCCAGTCTTGTCGAATGCCACCACGTTGACGCGATGCGCGATTTCGAGCGCTTCCGCGTCCTTGATCAGCACGCCCTGGCGCGCGGCGACGCCGGTGCCGGCCATGATCGCAGCGGGCGTCGCGAGGCCGAGCGCGCACGGACACGCGATGACCAGCACGGCGACCGCGTTCAAGATGGCGGTCTCGAATCCCGCGCCCGCGAGCAGCCAGCCGCCGACCGTCAGCGCGGCGATCACGAGAATCACCGGCACGAAGATCGCGCTCACGCGATCGACGAGCCGCTGGATCGGCGCCTTCTCCGCCTGCGCCGATTCGACGAGCCGGATGATGCGGGCGAGCGTCGTTTCCGCGCCGATCGCGGTCGTCGTGACGGCAATCGCGGCTTCGCCGTTGATCGAGCCTGCGGTGACGGTGTCGTCCGGCTGCTTCGCGACCGGCAGGCTTTCGCCGGTAATCAGCGATTCATCGATATGCGTACGGCCTTCGAGCACAGCGCCGTCCACGGGCACACGCTCGCCCGGTCGCACGACGACGATCGTCCCGACGCGCACCTGCGCGAGCGGCACTTCGCGTTCTTCCGCACCGACGCGGATGCGCGCCCGGTCGGGCCGCAGCGCGTTGAGGGCGCGGATGGCGTCAGTGGTGTGGCGCTTCGCGCGGGCTTCGAGCCACTTGCCGAAGCGAACCAGCGTGATCACGACGGCGGAGGCCTCGAAATACAGATGCGCGATGTCGCCCGGGTGCGTGACCAGTTGATAGACGCTGATCCCATAAGCCGCCGACGTGCCGAGTGCGACCAGCAGATCCATATTGCCCGCACCGGCGCGCACCGCCCGGTACGCGGCCCGGTAGAAACGCGCGCCGAACACGAATTGCACGACGCTCGCCAGCGCGAGCTGCAGCGCCGCGGGCAGCATTGCGTGCGCGCCGAACCATTCGCCGACCATCGGCACAATGAGCGGCAGCGTCAGCAGCGCGGAGAGCAGGACGGCGTAGAACTCGCGGCGAGTTGTATCGCGGGCACGGTCTGCCACCGCGGAGACAGCACCGGCATCCGCGGTGGCCGTTTCCTCAACGATGGGCGTCGCTTCGTAGCCCGCCTTCCTGACCGCTTCGACCAGCTGATCCGTACTCACGGCTTCGCGCAGATTGACCGTCGCCTTTTCCGTGGCCAGATTGACCGAGACGCTGCCGACGCCCGGCACGCGCGCGAGCGCCTTTTCAACGCGCGCTGAACACGAAGCGCAGGTCATGCCGCTAATCGCGAGTTCGGTCACTTCATGCGCGACCGGAGCGGCTTCATAGCCTGCTTTGGTGACGGCGGCGACGAGTTCGTCAGCGGCGACGGCCGGGGCTGCTTCGATGGTGGCGATTTCAGTCGCCAGATTGACGGATGCACGCGTCACGCCGGGCACGCGTGCGAGGGCTTTCTCGACGCGGTTCGCGCACGAAGCGCACGTCATGCCGCCGATGTCGAGTTCGACGGTGGCAGGCACGATGCGCGGGTGAGTGGAAAGATCGGTCATGGTTGAGTCAGGGTCCGGTGGGGGCAGGGTCGCCGCCCGATAGACCCAGTATCAACATTCCAATGATGGGAAGGTCAAGGGCTAATGATGCGATCTGCGGGCATTCCGGCGCAAAGCCTTATGCGAAAAGGCTCCGCGCGGCATGGGTGCAGGCTCGACGCAGGTTCGACGCGATTAAAATTGGCTCAACCGCGGCTCAGGCAGCCTGAAGTAAGCCCGCGCAAACTGTGAAGCCGCTCAGATCGCAGGCGGCGCCTTCAGCATGGCTTCGGCCACATCCCGCTGCTCGTCGCTGCCGCGTTCGCGCAGCGCCTCGGCGGCGCCGCGGCGATCGGCCGTTTCCTTGTTCTGGCCCAGTTTCCATTTTCCGGTGAGCTTCGTCACCTCGATTTCGATGCCGACAATCGCGCCGACCATCTGCGAAAGGAAATCGGCCGGCGCATCGCCCATCTTCCACGGCTTCGGCTCGTTCGCTTCCATCTTGCGCGTCAGTCGCGCCACCAGACCGCGCACGAAAGTTTCATCGTCGTGGACGACAATCCTGCCGTGCGCATGCACCACCATATAGTTCCAGGTGGGCACCTGGCGATGCGTCTCATGCTTGCTGGGATACCACGTTGGCGATATGTACGCGGTCGACCCCTGAAAGATCACCAGCGCGTCGGGCCTTTCGGCAGCTTCGCGCCACAGGGGATTAGCCCGCGCGACGTGCGCCCGCAACGTGCCAAGCGGCCCGCGCGACGGATCGAACTCGAACGGCACATGGTTCGCGTCGAGGCCGTCTGGTCCGTGGGTGACGAGTGCGCCGAATGGATGACGTTCGATCAGACTGTGCAGTACCTCGGGACGCTTTTCTTCGAAATGGGCGGGGATGTACATACAACGCTCCGGGGCGAAATGACGACTTTTTGAATGTGCGAAAGGTGCCCGGGTTAGTGTAAAAACCGGGTTGGCGAATGCAGAACGAGTCTTTACGCGCCTTTGCGCTTGCCTGGCCGTCAAGGATACGATACAACCCGATGTCGGGATCAGAATCGCGCGGCTTCACAGATAACCCGGGGGGGCGCCTGTGAACAGGATCGCATGATCGTCGGCACCCAATGGACCGTCTGTTCCGCAAGATCATCGAATGATAAAAAATCGACGAGAACTGTTTTCCTTCCACTGGACCTGCGCGTCGCTTGCAGGCCTTGCGTTCCTCGCCGGTTGCGCCTCGACGCCGGCGTCCTCGCCGAAAACCGCCGGCTGGATCAAGGACGAGGTCGCCGATTCCTATGTATTCGGCTATCCGCTGGTGCTGATGGACGTCGCGCGCGAGGCCGCCACCGGCACCGATCCGGGACAGGCGCCCGTTAATACGCTGCGTCACGCGCAGGCGCTGCCGCCTGTCGGCGCGGCCCGCCCGTCCACGCCGAGTATCGACACGCTCGATTCGACCGGCTGGCTCGATGTCAGCGCCGAACCCGTCATCGTCGCGCTGCCCGATTCGCACGGCCGCTATCTCGACGCCCGCGCACTTGACATGTGGACGAACGTGATCTGGTCGACAGGTGCGGATTCGGGTGTGCGCCCGGCCAGTGCAAAATCGCAAACCATTGCATTCGTCCAGAAGGACTGGCACGGCGACCTGCCCGGGAACGCGAAGCGCGTCGAGGTCGCGACGCGCTACGTGTGGTTTACCGCGCGCATCCAGACGAACGGCTCGCGCGACATCACAGCGGTGCGCAAGCTTCAGCGCAGTATCCGCGTGGCGCCGCTCAGCGTGTTTAACGGCGATACGCGTGTGGCCTCGGTCGTGACGCGCAACATGATGCCCGAGATGAGCGCAGCGGGCGCGCCGCCCGCGAAGGTGGCCGCGCTCGACGCCGCCGGCTTCTTCGGCCGTCTGGCGCAGGCGCTGGCGGACAACCCGCCCGCGCCGGACGATCCGCACGCGCTGAAAATCCTCGCGGATCTCGGCGTGACGCCGGGCGCGCCGTTGCAGTTGCCCGCCAGTGCCGGCGACGCCATGGCCGCTGGTCTTGCCGAAGGTCACGACCGCGTTGCAACCGCGCCGTCGAACGTGCTGGCGGCCAACGGCTGGAGCTGGTTCGGCGATGGCGTCGGCAACTACGGCCCGGATTACGCATTGCGCGCGTACGCGGCGTACACGGCGCCGGGCATCGGCACCAGGGACGATGAAGTGCGGGCAGCCGTCGCGCAGGACAGCGACGGCCATGCGCTGAACGGCGCGAACCGTTATGTGGTCCACTTTGCGCCGAACCAGGTGCCGCCGGTGCGCGGATTCTGGTCGATCACCGCCTATACGAAGGACGGCGCGCTCGGCGAAACGACGCCGCCGCGCGTGTCGGTTGGCGATCGAAACGGCGCGAAGCGCAACCGCGATGGCTCGCTGGACGTGACGGTTTCGGCGGCGCGCGTGAAGGCGGCGAACTGGCTACCGGCGCCGCGCGCGGACTTCCAGCTGGTGATGCGTCTGTACGCACCGAAGCCGCAGGCCGGCGACGGTTCGTGGCAACCGCCGGAAGTCGTCCGGCAGTAAGGTGGCAGATGATCCGTCACGTGAGGCGTCAGAAGAGATGACACACGCATGTCCGCAGCGTCTCGACACCCGGACATGCAACACGCATGCGGCCTGATTACGCTGCAAGCGGTTCGTGAACGGTTCGTGAACGGTTCGTGAACGGTTCGTGAACGGTTCGTGAACGGTTCGTGAACGGTTCGTGAACGTTTTGCCAGGTTTGTTTCGCGTGTCAGATCGAAGACGTATACTTCTCGCAGTCTGACCTTCGTCATCGCGGTGGGCCGCCGCCGCATCACCTGCGACCTGGAATGGCAAGCCCCAACAAAGCGTCTCTCGTATCTTCCCTGCAGGCCGTGCGCGGCGTCGCGAACGGCCGCCGTACCCGGCGGGTCATCATCGGCCTGCTGATCTTTCTGGTGCTGTTCGGCCTTCTAGGCTTTTTTGCTGCGCCACCACTGATCCGCCATATCGCCGAACAGCAGTTGAGCAAACAGCTCGACCGTCCGGCCACCATCGGACGCATCGCGCTCAATCCCTATACGCTGAATTTCGAAGCCGACCGCGTTCATATCGGCGAGCGCGGCGGCGCGGGCAATTTCATCGATATCGAGCGGCTGATCCTGCAGCCCTCCTGGTCGTCGCTCTTTCGCGCGTCGCCGATCATCGATGAAGTGAAGGTCGATTCACCCCGTTTTCATATCGTTCGATACGACGCGCAGCGGTTCAATTTCACCGACCTGATCGATAAATTCGCGAAGCAGCCGTCGAAGCCCGACAACAAACCGACGCCCTTCTCGGTGTCGAATATCCGCGTCGAGAACGGCCGGATCGAGTTCGACGACCAGCTGCTCGGCGTGCAGCATCTGGTCGATCGCTGGTCGATCGGTATTCCGTTTATCGCAACATTGCCGTCGAAAACGGACATTTTTGTCGAACCGATGCTGCGGGCGCGCGTCGACGGCAGTCCGCTGGCGATCGACGGCCGCACCAAGCCGTTTGCAACGTCGCGTGAATCGGAAGTCGCGCTGCGCTTCGACGGGCTCGACGTGCCGCGCATCCTGTCGTACGTGCCGGCGAAGCTGCCGGTGATCGTGCAGGCGGGCAAGCTGTCGAGCGACCTGAAAGTGCATTTCGTGATTGCCAACGATACGCCCTCGCTGAGCATTACCGGCACGGCCGATCTCGCCGATATCGACGTGGTCGATGAAAGCAAGGCGCCGTTCTTTGCGGCGCGCGGACTGCATGTGGCGGCGGCATCGCTGGAGCCGTTAAAGAGCGTGTTTCGCTTCGACGATATCCGGCTCGACGGGCCCAACGTGCACCTTTCGCGCGACAGGTCAGGCGTGTTGAGCGTGCAGCGGATGTTCGCGCCGGCTCCGGCTTCGGATTCGGCGGAAAAGGTGGCGACGGCCAAAGGGGCCGCCAGCGCACCCGCTGCGGCTTCAGGTTCCGCTTCCGCGCCGGCGGCGCCCACGCCCGCAGAAGAAAAGGCCGTACCGCCGCTGGATCTGTCCATCAAGCGTTTCGCGCTGAACGACGGCGTGGTGCAGTACCTGGATCAAGGCGTGCCCACACCAGTCACGTTAGGGTTCAAGGACATCCGCGTGTCGCTCGATGATTTTTCGACGCTTGGCAAGCCATCCGCGAAGTACACGTTCGGCACGACGTTCACCGAAGGCGGCTCGCTGAACGCGGCTGGCGCGTTCGGTCTCGCCGCTAGAACCGCAGACTCGAAGATCGACCTCAAGTCCGCGCACCTGCCGCTGCTGCAACCGTACATCAACGGCGTGACGGCCGCCCAGGTCGTCGACGGCACGCTCAGCGCGACCGTGAATGTCCGCGCCAACTGGGAAAAATTGCCGGCTGACTTGCAGGTCGGCGAAACCGAATTGAACCTGCAGTCGCTGAAGCTGGCCACGCAGGGCACGAAAGAGCCGGTCGTCGCGCTTGCGCAGGGTCGTGTCCAGGTGGCGTCGGTCGACGTGTCCGGACGCAAGGCCGATATCACGGGCGTCGACGTGACCGGACTGACGGTGACCGCGCAGCGCCAGAAGGACGGCAGCATCGACCTTGCGTCGCTCGCCGGTCGTCACGAGACGCTTGGCGAGCACACGGCCGTGCGCAAGGTGCAGAAAGCGGAGGAGCAGGGGCCGGCATGGCACTACCGCATTGGCGAACTGAACCTGAAAGACGCCACCGCGAACTTCACCGATAACTCGACTGAGCAGCCGGTCAAGGTCAGCGTGACGCCGTTGCAGCTGAAAGTGCGGCAGATCAGCGACGACCTCTCCAAACCGCTGCCCATCGATCTGCAGGCAACGTTCAACCGTAACGGCACGCTCGGCGTGACCGGCGACGTCACGGCAACGCCGCTCAAGCTCGCGCTGAAGGTGAACGCGAACCGCCTCGATGCCGCGGCGTTCGAGCCGTATTTCGGCAACAAGCTCAATGCGACGATTGCGAGCGCGCTGCTGAACGCGACCGGCGATCTTGCCCTGAGCCAGTCGGGCAAGGCAGATAACGCGTTGAGCGCTTCTTACAAGGGCGACGTCGCGCTCGTCGACGTACGCATGCTCGACAAGGTCACGTCGGACCCGTTCGCCGGCTGGCGCTCGCTCGCGCTCACGAACCTCAAGGCGAACTACGACGCGCGGGGCACCGACGTCGATGCCGGCAAAGTCACGTTCTCGAACTTCTACGGCCGCGTGCTGCTCGATGCACAAGGCAAGCTGAACCTGAAGGATGTCGTCGCCCAGCAATCCGGCGCGGCCAGATCCCTCACACGCGACAAGAGCGGCAAGGAGCCGATTCCGCTGACGCCGCAAGCCGCGTCGGATTCGACGCTCGCATCGGCGCCCGCGCCCGCTTCGACGTCCGCAACGGTCACTGCCGCGACCGCACCGACGAGTCCGGTGAAAATGCACTTCGGCCAGCTCGTGCTGCAAAACGGCCGCGTGACGTACACCGACAACTTCATCAAGCCGAATTTCACGGCGAACCTCGTTGCGATTCAGGGGACGATCGGCGCGTTCGGCACGCAGTCGACGACGCCCGCGCCCGTCGACGTCGCCGCAAAACTGGCGGCGAACGGTCCGCTGTCGATTCGCGGCACGGTCAATCCGTTGATCCCGAAACCGGCGCTCGATCTGACCGCGAGCGCGCACGATGTCGAACTCACGAACCTCACGCCGTATTCAGCGAAGTACGCGGGTTACCCGATCACGAAGGGTAAGCTCAACGTCGATCTGCACTACAAGCTCGACAACGACCAGCTGACCGCGAACAACCATCTGTTCATCGATCAGCTTACGTTCGGCGATCACGTTGACAATGACACCGCGACGAAGCTGCCGGTGCGTCTCGCGATCTCGCTGCTGAAAAACCGGCGGGGTGAGATCGACGTGAACATTCCGGTATCCGGCTCGCTGGCGAATCCGGAGTTCAGTATCGGCAGCCTGATCTGGAGCGCGATCGTGAACCTCGTCGAAAAAGCCGTGACCGCGCCGTTCTCGCTGCTTGCGAATGCATTTGGTGGAGGTAGCGAAGAACTGGGTTACGTCGAGTTCGATCCGGGCTCGGCGAAACTCACGGACGCATCGACCGCGAAGCTCGACACGATCGCGAAAGCGCTCGAAGACAAGCCGTCGATCCGCATCGACCTGATCGGCCGCGTCGATCCGGCTACCGATGAACCCGCGCTGCGCACGTTGTACGTCGACCGTCTGGTGAAGCAGCAGAAGATCAAGGACACGGTTGGCAACGGCGAGAGCGTCGATCCGCTGACGATTACCGTCGACCAGAAAGACTACGACAAGTATCTGACAAAGGCGTATAAGGATGCCGACTTTAAGAAGCCGCGCAACTTCGTCGGTCTGACGAAATCGATGCCGAACGATGACATGAAGAGCGCGATCGCCGAACACGCGCCGATCAACGAAGCGAGCCTGCGCGAGCTTGCACAGCGGCGGGCTCAGGCAGTGCAGCAGTACTTCGACGGCAAGGTCGACAGCAGCCGGGTCTTTATCGTCGCGCCTAAGCTCAACGCCGAAGGCATCAAGGACAAGGGCGCGACGTCGCGGGTCGATTTTGGCCTGAAATAAGCGTTGTTTCCCCGACGCTTTCAGGCGCGCCGTGAGATCACGCGGCGCGCGTCGGCTTGCGCAACGCTGTCTGTTCGATGATGCGCGCGAGCGTCGCGAACGCCGGGCCGATCTTTTCGTTCGGCACGCACGCGTAGCCGAGCAGCAGACCGCGTCGCACCGGGCCCTCGCCGCTGTAGTACGCGGTGAGCGGACGCACGATCACGCCGGCGTCGTAGGCGGCCGCGACAACCTCACGGTCGTTCGCATGATCGGGCAGACCGAGCACCAGATGCAGGCCGGCCTCATCGCCCATGACGGGCAGCGTGCCGCCGAAATGCGCGGTGATCGCGTCGATCAGGATCTGCCGCCGCTCGCCGTACAGCGCGCGCATGCGCCGCACGTGCGATGTCAGATAGCCGTCCATGATGAATTCGGTCAGCACCGCCTGCTGCATCAGCTGGCCTTCGCGATACAGCTCCGCGACGCCCGTGCGGAACGTGTCGACCAGGTGCTCCGGCGCGATCATGTAGCCGATCCGCAGCCCCGGAAACAGCATTTTCCCGAGACTGCCGACGTAGATCACCTGACCCGATTCGTCCAGACCCTGAAGCGAAGCGAGCGGCCGGCTGCCGTAGCGGAATTCGCTGTCGTAGTCGTCTTCGATGATCCACACGCCGTGTTGCCGCGCGAATTCGAGCAGCGTGCGGCGACGCGCGAGGCTCATCACCATCCCAAGCGGGTACTGATGCGACGGCGTGACTAGCGCAAGACGTGGCGGATTCTGCAGATCCTGTTCGCGTGGATTCAGACCTTCCTCGTCGATGGGCACCGGCACCAGTGTCAACCCTGACGATTGCAGCACGCTGCGTGCGCCCCAGTAACAGGGCTCTTCAACCCACGCGCGGTCGCCGACGTCGGTCAGCAGCCGGACCGCGAGATCGATCGATTGGTGAATACCCGTAGTGATGATGATCTGATCGGGCGTGCAGTTCACCGAACGCGCGACCCGCAGATAGTCCGACAGCGCACGACGCAGCGGCCGGTAGCCGCCGCCCGGTGCATACGTCAGCAGATCGGGATTTGCTTCCTTCCACAGCCGCGCCTGCAGACGGCTCCATGTCCGCGCCGGAAATTCGGCGACGTCCGGTACGCCGGGCATAAACGCGCCCCATTGCTTCAGCGATACGCCCGCCTTGTCGATCAGCCGGCTGCCGCGCGACGACAGGCCGCGTCGCTCGCGTGGCGCCTGCGGCGGCAGTATGGCTTCGCCGGCGGCCGTTGCCGGGCTGTTCGCGCCGGCCGGGGCCACCACCGAAGGCGGAATGCGCCGCGCGCTGACGGCCGCGCTATCGGGCCGCGTGTCGGCGACATAGGTGCCGCTTCCGGTCGTCGAGATCACGTAGCCTTCGGCGGTCAGCTGGTCGTACACGTGCAGCACCGTGTTGCGCGCGATGCCAAGGTCGCCGGCGAGCGTGCGCGAACTCGGCAGCTTGGCGCCGGGCGGAAACTGGCCGGTCAGGATGGCCTGCTGCATCAGCCGCAGGACCTGCCGGTAGACCGGTTCGGTGGCCGTCCGGTCGAGCCGCGCGGCAAGCCAGTCCGACAAAATGACGGTGTCCAAGTGGTTCTATCCGGAATAATGAAATGGTTCCATATTGTAGAACCGGAACGGGCTATAGTGGATCACGCGATTAATGCGATGGCCCCTTTTCGGGGGAACCAGCGTGGATGGAGAAGGAGACGTAGACGATGAAATCCGAAGAAGTGATCGTCAGCTTTCGCGGCGTTCGCAAGACGTACGATGGTGAAACCCTCGTCGTCAAACAGCTCGACCTCGACATTTACCAGGGCGAATTCCTGACGTTGCTCGGGCCTTCTGGCTCCGGCAAAACGACCTGTCTGATGATGCTCGCCGGTTTCGAGTTTCCGACGGGCGGCGAGATCTGGCTGGACGGCACGCTGCTCAACACTGTGCCGCCGCACAAGCGCAACATCGGCATGGTGTTTCAGAACTACGCGCTGTTCCCGCATCTGACGGTCGAACAGAACGTCGCGTATCCGCTGACGGTGCGCAGGCTCTCCGCCGAAGAACGCGCTCACAAGGTCGACAACGCGCTGAAGATGGTCCGCATGGAGAGCTTCGCGAAGCGGTATCCGGCGCAACTGTCGGGCGGCCAGCAGCAACGGATCGCACTCGCCCGCGCGCTCGTGTTCGAACCGAAGCTCGTGCTGATGGACGAGCCGCTCGGCGCGCTCGACAAGCAGCTGCGCGAACACATGCAGTACGAACTCAAGTCGCTGCACGAGAAGCTTGGCGTGACCTTTGTCTACGTGACGCACGATCAGGGCGAAGCGCTGACGATGTCGGACCGTGTCGCCGTATTCGACAAGGGCATCGTGCAGCAGCTCGATACCGTTGACCGTCTGTATGAATCGCCGTGCAATGAGTTCGTCGCGAACTTCATCGGCGATTCGAACAAGCTGCGCGGCACGATTGCGAATGTTGACGGCGAGTTCTGCGATTTCCATCTTGCAGACGGCACGCGTCTGAAAGGCCGCAACATCGGCGGCGCGCAGGCAGGCACGCCGGCGGTTGCATGCATCCGGCCCGAACGCATGAAGCTGGCAGGCGGCGCGGGTCGCAATGGCTCCAACGCGCTCGCGGGCGAAGCGCGCGGCCTCATCTATTTTGGCGACCACGTACGCATGCGGTGCGGGTTGCCTCAGCAGGACGAGTGTTTCGTGAAGGTGCCGCTCGGCACTGAAATGCTCGATACCTTTGCGCCCGGCGCACCGGTCGCACTTGAATTCGCGCCCGAGCATCTGCGCGTGTTCGCCTGATCTGCATCCCGTTGCAACGTAAGAAACGAGTACGACAACAACCCTGACAGACCACCAGAAGAGAGAGGACACATCATGTTGAAGTTCGGGAAAACACGCTGCGCTGTCGCCGTCGGTGCGTTCGCACTGGCGCTCGGTTCGGCACAGGTTATGGCTGCGGAGCTGACGGTCGTCAACTTCGGCGGAGCGAACGGCGACGCACAGAAAGCTGCGTTCAACCAGCCGTTCGAAGCATCGACCGGCACGAAGGTCACCGCCGTCGAGTACAACGGCGAGCAGGCCAAAGTGAAGGCGATGGTTGAAGCGAAGCACGTGAACTGGGACGTCGTCGAAGTGGAATCGGGCGATCTCGGCCGCGCCTGCGATGAAGGCATGTACGAAAAGCTCGACTGGTCGAAGATCGCGAAGAAGTCGGACCTGGTGCCGGAATCGCCGCAAACGTGCGGTGTCGGCTTCTTTGTGTGGTCGACGGCGATGGCCTACAACGCCGACAAGCTGAAGACGGGCCCGGCAAGCTGGGCTGACTTCTGGAACGTGCAGAAAATCCCGGGCAAGCGCGGCATGCGCAAGGGCGCACGCTACAACCTCGAATTCGCGCTGATGGCTGACGGCGTCGCGCCGAAAGATGTGTACAAGGTGCTCGGCACGAAGGAAGGTCAGGACCGCGCGTTCAAGAAGCTCGATGAGCTGAAGCCGAATATCCAGTGGTGGGAAGCGGGCGCACAGCCGCCGCAGTTCCTCGTCGCAGGCGACGTGGTGATGACAACGGCCTACAACGGCCGTATCGATGCCGCGCAGAAGGAAGGCAAGAACCTGAAGGTCGTGTGGAACGGCAGCATCTATGACCTCGACTACTGGGCGATTCCGAAGGGCTCGCCGAACAGGGATCTGGCCGAAAAGTACATCGCTTATACCGTGTCGTCGAAGCCGCAGCAGGAATACGCGAAGCACATCGCGTACGGCCCGGTGAACGAGGCGGCGATCAAGGCGCTCGACGCGAAGACGCTTTCGAACCTGCCGAACTCGCCGGCTAACGGCAAGAACGCAGTGCTGCAGAACCCGGCGTTCTGGACCGACCACGGTGACGAACTGGAGCAGCGTTTCGCTTCGTGGGCTTCGAAGTAAATACGTAGCAAACCATGTAGCAAAGTCGTAGCAACCCAGGATGGCGCCGCTTCGCTGCACGAAGCGGCGCCGCATCGAAGCAGGATCGCGCGTTCATGATGATGTACGAAGTTGAATGACGCGCGGTTCGATGCAACGCATGCAAAGCAGCAAACAACTTGCATGGGACCAGAGTAAGCGCTCTGCATCAACTCTGGTCGACCGCAAGCAACTTGCATGGGACCAGAGTAAGTGCTCTGCATCAACTCTGGTCGACCGCAAGCAACTTGCATGGGACCCGAGTAAGACGCTAAAGCGTCAACTCTGGTCGACAGGAGACAGGTGTGACCACCGTGACGATTGCCGTCGATTCCACGCCCGAATCGTCGAACAAACTGAAGCGCGAGCTGAAAGCCGCGGGAGCGAAGAAGCGCGCGATGGCGTTGTTGCTGATCGCACCGCTGGCCATTTTTCTGCTGCTGATTTTCGTCGTGCCGATTGGCGCACTGCTGACGCGCGCGGTACAGAACCCGGAAATCGCAACCGCATTGCCGCACACGGTCGCGGCATTGCGTGACTGGGACCGCAAGTCGCCGCCATCGGATGCTGCGTACGCCGCGCTCGCCACCGATCTGACCGCAGTCTCGGACGGCGAATCGATGGGCGCACTCGCCCGGCGCCTGAATACTGAAATTCCCGGCTACCGTTCGATGGTCGCGAAGACCGCGCGAGCAATGCCGCTCAGCGACGACGCCGGGCACGCACTCGCGCCCGCGCAGGTCCATGCAAAATTCGTCGAAATCGACGAACGCTGGAACGATGTGGCGTACTGGCAGGCGATTGCCAAAAACGGCGGCCTGTATTCGCCGTTCTACGTGCTGGCTTCGCTCGATCACAAACAGGATGCGTTCGGCCATATCGTGCAGACCAATCCTGAGCAGCAGATCTATCTCGCCGTGTTCAGCCGCACTTTTGTGATCGGCGCGGCCGTCACGATTTTCGCGTTGCTGCTCGGCTATCCGCTTGCGTACTGGATTTCGACGCTCTCTGAACGCCGCGCGAATCTTGTGATGATTCTCGTGCTGATTCCGTTCTGGACGTCGATCCTTGTGCGCGTTGCCGCGTGGATCGTGATCCTGCAAAGCGAAGGGCTGGTGAACAAGGCGCTCATGGGCACCGGACTGATTCAGGCGCCGCTCGCGCTGCTGTTCAACCGCGCGGGCGTCTACATTTCGATGACGCACATCCTGCTGCCGTTCATGATCCTGCCGCTCTACAGCGTGATGAAGTCGATTCCGCCGACATATCAGCGCGCGGCGATTTCGCTCGGTAGTCATCCGTTCGCGGCGTTCTGGCGCGTGTATGTGCCGCAGACATATCCAGGCGTCGGCGCGGGCGCACTGCTCACGTTTATTCTTGCGATCGGTTACTACATCACGCCCGCGCTGCTCGGCGGACCGAACGACCAGATGGTCAGCTATTACGTCGCATACTTCACGAACACGACGATCAACTGGGGCATGGCGTGCGCGCTCGGCACCCTGCTGCTCGCCGCGACGCTTGTGCTGTACGTGATCTACGGACGCTTTACGCGTTCCTCGTTGAGCCTCGGTTGAGCGTTCGCGGAGACTCCTGATGAAACTCGCCAAGCCCCTGTTCGCACCGCATACGTCGTTCGTCGAACGCGTGTGGTATTTCACGCTGCGCGGCCTCGCCGTGCTGACGTTGCTGTATCTGATCCTGCCCGTGCTCGCCATCGTGCCGCTGTCGTTTTCGTCGAGCACGTTCCTCGTCTATCCGATTCCCGGCTGGTCGCTGCGCTGGTATCAAAACCTGATCGCGTCCGACGAATGGCGCATGGCCGCGAAGAACAGCTTTATCGTCGCACCTTCTGCAACGATCCTGGCGACGGTTCTCGGCACCGTCGCCGCGATCGGTCTGACGAAGGCGAACTTTCGCGGCAAGGCGTTGCTGATGGCAATCCTGATTTCGCCGATGATCGTGCCGGTCGTGGTGGTCGGCGTCGGCATGTATCTGTTCTTCGCGCCGCTGGGTCTCGCGAACACGTATATCGGGCTGATCATGGCGCACGCATCGCTCGGCGTGCCGTTCGTCGTGACGACGGTGGTCGCGACGTTGCAGGGCTTCAACTACAACCTGGTGCGTGCGAGCCTGTCGCTGGGCGCGAATCCGGTGAAGACGTTTTTCCGCATCACGTTGCCTGTGATCGCGCCGGGTGTGATTTCGGGTGCGCTGTTTGCGTTTGCGACTTCGTTCGATGAAGTGGTTGTCACGCTGTTTCTGGCCGGCGCCGATCAGACGACCCTGCCGCGCCAGATGTTCACCGGCATCCGCGAAAACATCAGCCCGACAATCGCAGCGCTCGCGACGATCCTCATCATTTTCTCGACGTGTCTGCTGCTCGTGCTCGAATGGCTGCGCGGCAGGAATGCGGCGCGGGCGGTGGCCTAGCACTGCTGCGACATCGATGTCGCGCGGCGCACAGTTCCTTCGTGCGCCGCTTTCTCAAGCATTCTCAAGGCGAGTCGCCCGACTCGCGATCTGAAGCCGTGATCTGAAATCGCCGGACGTCGAATCCGGAATGATCGGACGATGCGGTCGGAAATTTCCGCATCCGCGCGCAGGGCGTCGAACCTATCCTCCTCAGGTTCTACTTCACACACGTCGCCTCGTCGCGGGAAGCAATGAAACTCCAGTTTACGGTGCTCACGTGCGCATTGCTGCTGTCGGCGTGCGCCGATCAGGCCGCGCGGGCGCGCCTAGGCATTCAGGATCCGGCCGTGCTGCAAACCGGCTTCGGCGCCGC
The DNA here is from genome assembly GCF_050436565.1 of Paraburkholderia sp. GAS42. Classification (NCBI taxonomy): domain Bacteria; kingdom Pseudomonadati; phylum Pseudomonadota; class Betaproteobacteria; order Burkholderiales; family Burkholderiaceae; genus Paraburkholderia; species Paraburkholderia sp. GAS42. Next base: position 173,090 of record NZ_JBNDML010000019.1, read on the forward strand.
GCAGGATGCCGCGGCAGGCGCGCCTGACCGCGAATGGCTGGACACGTTTGGGCCCCTCACTAACCGTGGCTCCGCGCTGGCCAGCCTGCAGCAAAGGCTCGATGGAATCACCGGAGACGGCTACTTCCACGCAAAGGCGCATTGCTGGATCGCCGCGGGACGGCAGGAGTTCGACGCGCGCGATCAATGGGGCTTTGTCGAGGAAACGATCGGCGCGGCCGCAGTGCTGACCACGAGCCTTGAGCGGGGCGCCGCAATGTCGGCCGCACGGCCGCCGATGCGGACGCTCGTGACGGTGCGCCCCGACCTGTGGGGCATCGTCGAGGTGGTCCGGCGCGATCCAGCGTTCGCTGCCTGTCAGGCGGCGCAGGCGCCGCTCGCCTGCGCCGAGGTGGAGTTGATGCACGCCGGACACGACGCGTGGCGGCGCAGTTTTGACGCAGCCGAGGCGCGCGTGAAGACTGCGCAGAACCTGTTGCGAACGTCGGCGGAAACGACGCTCGAATGCGCGAAGACGCGAACTGGAGCGTCGGCATCGGTGGCGCGCCCGCGTGTATCGGACGCTTCCGCCGCCTCCTCTCCGGCACGCGGTAAGGACGCGACGCCTCTCTCAAACACGCCTCGCGCGCCTGGCTTTCCAGGATGATGGATGAAACGGCTGCTGTACCATCTCGCGACTTGTTGCCGCAGACATGTTCCACGCGTCGCGTCCACCGCATCGACAGTTGAAATGCGCGGCGTTCATCGAGGGAATACTGGTTGGCTACTATCCTGATCGTCGACGATCACCCCGCGTTCCGGTTTGTGATCAAGGCGCATGTTCTGCAACTGCTCGGCGTTACCGAGGTGATCGAGGCCGATAACGGACAGGACGCCATAGACATGGTCCGGCGACACGCCCCCGATCTCGTCGTGCTCGATCTCGACATCCCGCGCATCAGCGGCCTTGATGTCGTTCCCCGCCTGCAACTCATTCGTCCCGGGATTCGTGTGCTCGTGCTGTCCGGCCAGGATTCGGCGACGTTCGCGCCGCGCGCGATGCGCGCTGGCGCACGTGGCTTCGTCAGCAAATCGCAGGATCTGAAGGAGATTGTCCGAAATATCGAATCGCTGCTTGCGGGCTACACGGTTTTCCCGGTCGTGCGCCAGGCAGGCACACGTACTGGCAACGCGGTCATGACCGACGAAGAGCGGCTCGCGCTCTTATCCGACAAGGAAATTGCGATTCTGCGGATGCTCGCCAGAGGGATGTCGAACAAGACGATCGGCGAAGCGCTGTTCATCAGCGACAAGACCATCAGTACCTACAAGACGCGTCTCCAGGAGAAGCTGGGGCTGTCGTCGCTGGCGGGACTGATCGAGTTCGCCTCGCTCCACAAGCTGATCGACTGAGCGGGCGAGGTATGGCTGTGAGTCCTGTGACGTCGTCCGGAACGCTGTCGGGCCGCGTGCTGGTGGTCGAGGACCACGCGTTCAATCGCCTCGCGATCGAGGTGCAGCTCGAAGGATGGGGCGTGTCGTGCGTGGCCGTTTCGTCCGGCGAGGAAGCGCTCGAAGTGCTGCAGCGTCAGTCGTTCGATCTGCTCATGACCGACCTGCACCTGCCCGGCATGAACGGCGTCCAGCTGGCGGAATACGTACGGGAAGTTTCGTCGATGCCGCTCGTGCTGCTGACGGGACGCGAGGATATGCGCTACGCCGACGCGGCCTCTGGTTTGCCGTTCGACGCCGTTCTCATCAAGGCGAGCCAGTTCGATGCGTTGTACACGTGCCTGTGGCAACTGCTGCCGCGTTTTGCGGGTACGCCATCCGCGCCGCTCGCAAGTCCCGTGAACGACGACGATACGGCCCTCGCATTCGACTTCAGCGAACTTGACGCGCTGGCCAGCCGCGGCGTCGACGTGCGGGCGCTGGTGCGCGACTGGCGGCGCGTGCTGGACGAGGATCTGACGCATCTCGAAGCCGCCCGAAGGCAGGACGATCCCGAAGCGGTGCGCCGACTGTTGCACCGGATCAGCAACGCAGCGAGCGTTTTCAAGGTGCGCGAGCTGATGGCCGTTCTCGAACACGTGGGCGCCGCTTCGCCTGCGTTCATGATGCAGGCGCTGGACGGGATCGTTTCCCGCATCAAAACGATGGAAGAGCAGGTCGACGCCTGGCGCGACGCGCACTGATTTTCCCGTTCGCCGCCAGGCCGCCGGAAGAAGCCCCCAAAAAGCCGAAAAAAAAGCCCGACCAGGTCGGGCTTCGTAAATTGCCGCGGCCCCGAAGAGCCGCGACACCTGCAAAAACAGCTTGATACTTACGCTGCGAGCAGCGAGCGCAGAACGAACGGCAGAATGCCGCCGTGCTTGTAGTAGTCGACTTCGATCGGCGTGTCGATACGCAGCAGCACCTGCACGCGTTGCTCCTTGCCGTCCTTGCGATGGATCACGAGCGTCACTTCCTGCTGCGGCTTGAAGTCCGCGCCGAGGCCTTCGATGTCGTACGTTTCTTCGCCGGTGATGCCGAGCGACTGGACGCTGTCCGAGCCCTTGAACTGCAGCGGCAGCACGCCCATGCCGACCAGGTTCGAACGGTGGATCCGCTCGAAGCTGCGAGCGACCACAACCTTCACGCCCAGCAGTTGCGTACCCTTCGCTGCCCAGTCACGCGACGAGCCCGTGCCGTACTCTTCGCCTGCGAAGACGACGGTCGGCGTACCTGCGTCGATGTACTTCATCGCGGCGTCGTAGATGAACATCTGTTCGCCGTCCGGCTGGTGAATCGTCAGGCCGCCTTCGACGCGCGTGCCGTCTGCCTTCGGCGGGATCATCAGGTTCTTGATCCGGACGTTCGCGAACGTGCCGCGCATCATCACGTCGTGGTTGCCGCGGCGCGAGCCGTAGCTGTTGAAGTCGGCCTTCTGCACGTCGTTTGCCTTCAGCCACTTGCCTGCCGGCGAGTCTTCCTTGATCGAGCCTGCCGGGCTGATGTGGTCGGTCGTGACCGAGTCACCGAAGATGCCTAGTGCGCGCGCGCCCTTGACCGCAGCGATGCTCGCCGCCGGCGTCATCGAGAAGTCCTTGCCGAAGAACGGCGGCTCAGCGATGTACGTCGACTTCGGCCAGTCGTAGACCTGACCTTCTTCGCCTTCGATCTTGCTCCACAGGTCGCCCTTCTTCGTCAGGTGGGCGTAGTTCGTGCGGAATGCGTCGGCGTCCAGTGCGAACTTGAGCAGTGCGTTGACTTCGTCGCTCGTCGGCCAGATGTCGCCGAGGAAGATGTCCTTGCCGCCCTTGCCCTTGCCAACCGGTTCCGTCATCAGATCGCGTGTGATGTTGCCCGCGATTGCGTAAGCCACGACCAGCGGCGGCGATGCCAGGAAGTTCGCGCGGATGTTCGGGTGAATACGCGCTTCGAAGTTACGGTTGCCCGACAGCACGGCTGCCGCGACGATGTCGTTCTTCGTGATCGCTTCGTTCAGTTCCGGCGTGAGGTCGCCCGCGTTGCCGATACAGGTCGTGCAGCCGTAAGCGGCGAGCGTGAAGCCGAGTTTGTCGAGGTACGGCAGGAGGCCCGTCTTCGTCAGGTATTCGGTGACGATACGCGATCCCGGTGCGAGCGATGTCTTGATGTGCGGTGCCACCGTCAGGCCGGCTTCGACCGCCTTCTTCGCCAGCAGACCCGCAGCCAGCAGCACGCTCGGGTTCGACGTGTTCGTGCACGACGTGATTGCGGCGATCAGGATGTCGCCGTTCTTCACGTTCACGCCGTTCGACGTGGTGTATTGCGCGTCGAGGTCAGCGGACTTCTTCGCAAAGCCGTTTTCGCCGACCGGCTTCGAGAACAGTTCCGTGAAGTTCGACTTCACGTTGCCGATTTCGATACGGTCTTGCGGACGCTTCGGACCTGCCAGCGACGGTGCAACCGTGCCGAGGTCGAGTGTGACGACCTTCGTGTAGTCGATCTGGCCAGCCTTCGGAATACCGAACAGGTTCTGCGCCTTGAAGTAGTTCTCGAAAGCGGAGATTTCGGCGTCGGTGCGGCCCGTGCCCTTGAAGTAGTCGATCGTCTTTTCGTCGACCGGGAAGAAGCCCATCGTCGCGCCGTATTCCGGCGCCATGTTGCCGATCGTCGCGCGGTCCGGCAGCGACAGCGACTTCGTGCCTTCGCCGAAGAATTCGACGAACTTGCCGACCACCTTTTCCTTACGCAGCAGTTCGGTGACGGTCAGCACCAGATCGGTGGCCGTCACGCCTTCGCGCAGCTTGCCCTTCAGTTCGACGCCGACGACGTCCGGCGTCAGGAAGTACACCGGCTGGCCGAGCATGCCGGCTTCCGCTTCGATACCGCCCACGCCCCAGCCGACCACGCCGATGCCGTTGATCATCGTCGTGTGGCTGTCGGTGCCGACGAGCGAATCCGGGTAGTACACGGTGTCGCCGCCGTCAGCCTTCTTGTGCACGCCGCGTGCGAGGTATTCCAGGTTCACCTGGTGAACGATACCGACGCCCGGCGGCACGACCTTGAATGTGTCGAATGCCTGCATGCCCCACTTCATGAACTGATAGCGCTCGTTGTTGCGCTGGAATTCCAGTTTCATGTTCAGGTCGAGCGCGTTCTTTTCGCGGAAGTGATCGATCTGTACCGAGTGGTCGACAACCAGATCGACCGGGACCAGCGGCTCGATCGACTTCGGGTCCTTGCCCACGCGCTTTGCCACGCCGCGCATGGCAGCGATGTCGGCGAGGAGCGGCACGCCGGTAAAGTCCTGCAGCACGACGCGCGACACGACGAACGGGATTTCGTCGACGCGTGCGGCGTTCGGCTTCCAGTTGATCAGCTGCTCGATGTGTTCTTCGGAGATCTTCTTGCCGTCGTAGTTACGCAGTACGGATTCCAGCACGATGCGGATCGAAACCGGCAGACGGTCGATCTTGACGTTGAGTGCCTTACCAAGTTGCGGCAGCGAATAGAACTTGGCTTTGCCGGAACCGCTGTCGAATTCCTTGAGCGTTTTGTGGAGATTGTGGGCCATAATTTTTCCTGGGGTTTTCGAGGAAATGACGTTGCTACGTTTCTACTAACTAGATCACATACAGATCGACATATTCATTGACCGGCATGGCTTCGAGCCTTGCCTGATCCAGCGACACGTCGAGAATCGCCTGTTGCTGCTTCGCCGGAAAACGTCGGGCGAGGTTGGTTCTGAACTTCTCGACCAGCAGCGGAATGCCGTCTTCACGGCGCCGCTTGTGGCCAATCGGGTATTCGACGACAACTTCGTCGAACTTCGATCCATCATCGAATTCGACCGTGAGGGCGTTCGCGATCGAACGCTTCTCCGGGTCGTGATAATCCTTCGTAAACTGAGTATCTTCGACGCATTCCATCTTGTCGCGCAAGAGGTCGATGCGCGGGTCCTGCGCGATCGAATCTTCGTAATCCGCAGCCGTGAGACGGCCGTGAATCAGCGGCACGGCGATCATGTACTGGATGCAGTGATCGCGGTCGGCCGGATTGTTCAGCGGACCCTTTTTATCGATGATGCGGATCGCGGCTTCGTGCGTACGGATTGTGATCTTCCTGATGTCTTCGACTTTCTTGCCCTTTGCATGAAGTTGTTCATGCAAGGTCATCGCCGCTTCCACCGCAGTTTGCGAGTGAAACTCAGCCGGGAACGAAATCTTGAACAGCACATTTTCCATCACGTACGAACCGTATGGGCGCTGGAATTTAAACGCATTGCCCTCGAAGAGCACGTCGTAAAAGCCCCACGTTCCAGCGGTCAAAACGGACGGATAGCCCATTTCGCCCGTCTTCGCGATCAGCGCGAGACGCACGGCGCGTGAGGTCGCATCGCCTGCGGCCCACGACTTGCGCGAACCCGTGTTCGGCGCGTGGCGATACGTGCGCAGCGCGTGTCCATCGACAAACGCCAGCGAAACCGCGTTGATCAGCTCATCGCGCGTCAGACCGATCAACTGGCCGACTACCGCCGTCGAAGCCAGCTTTACCAGCAGCACGTGATCGAGACCAACCTTGTTGAACGAGTTCTCAAGCGCGATGCAGCCCTGAATTTCGTGCGCCTTGATCATGCCGATCAGGACGTCTTTCATCGTCAGCGGCTTTTTGCCGGTGGCGATGGCGTTGCGTGACAGCCAGTCAGCGGTGGCGAGAATGCCGCCGAGGTTATCCGACGGATGACCCCATTCAGCAGCGAGCCACGTGTCGTTGAAGTCCAGCCAGCGGATCATCGCGCCGATATTGAACGCGGCCTGAACCGGATCGAGCTGGAACGACGTACCCGGTACCTTCGCGCCGTTCGGGACGATCGTGCCCGGCACGATCGGTCCCAACAGCTTCGTACAGGCCGGGTAGGTGAGCGCTTCGAGTCCGCAGCCGAGCGTGTCGATCAGGCAGTTGCGCGCCGTTTCGAGCGCGAGCGTGCTGTCGACCTTGTATCCAAGTACATAGTCGACAATATCGACGAGAACTTTGTCCGGTTCAGGCCGGACGTTGGAGATCGGTGCGGACATCGAGGCTTCCTGGTGAGGACGCTCAGTTAGACTTGTTCAGTTCGTTCGACTGCGTCGGCGCCGGCGCGCCTTGCTGCATGGCGGTCGTCTTGCACTCGTCGGCGAGACGCGAACTATCCTTGTCCGAGAACAGCATGGCCTTGGTCGGGATCACGACCAGATCCATGCCCGTGGCGGCGTCGTGGAAGCGGTCAGCGCCCGTCGTCGTGGCTTCGCGCGGCAGGTTGTAGTTCTTCGAACCCCAGTGCACGACGACGATCTGGTCACGTTTCATGTCGCCCTTCATGTCGAACGACAGGCCTTCGTTACACGACCACTTTTCCGAGCCTTCCGGTACCGGATCGACCTTGGCTTCGGCGGCTGCCTTCGGCTTGCGCTTGATCAGACGCTTCGGCGACGGTGCCTTCGGCTTGGCGGCGCCAGTTGCGGTCTGCGCGAAGGCGGCAGGCGTGGCGACCAGCAGCGTCGAGGACAGTGCGCCAATAACGGTGGCGATGAGCAGCTTTTTCATGGGAGAAACCTTTCTATCTAGTATCAGTTAAACGGTGGACGGCCGAACCGCGCAACCGCCAGGGTTGAACTGCACGCGCTTTTTGAGCGCACAGCGGACGCTATTTTCGCTTATTTAGCGACACGAATCGTAAATTCTCGGGGCCAGTGTAGTTTGCGCTCGGGCGGATGATCTTGTTGTCGATGCGCTGCTCGATGATGTGCGCCGCCCAGCCGGACGTGCGCGAGATCACGAAGAGCGGTGTGAACATGGCCGTCGGCACGCCCATCATGTGATACGACACCGCGCTGAACCAGTCGAGATTCGGGAACATCTTCTTCGCATCGGCCATCACCGCTTCGAGCCGCTCGGCGATGTTGAAGAGCTTCAGATTGTCCGCTTCCTTCGACAGCTTCTTCGCCACTTCCTTGATGACCTTGTTGCGCGGATCGGAGATCGTGTACACCGGGTGGCCGAAGCCGATCACGACTTCCTTGTTCTCGACGCGACGGCGGATGTCCGCTTCGGCTTCATCGGGCGTGTGGTAACGCGACTGGATCTCGAACGCGGCTTCGTTGGCGCCGCCGTGCTTTGGGCCGCGCAACGCACCGATGGCGCCGGTGATCGCCGAGTAGATGTCCGAGCCTGTGCCTGCGATCACGCGGCCGGTAAACGTCGATGCGTTGAATTCGTGCTCCGCATATAGGTTCAGCGATATATGCATCGCGTCGACCCACGACTTCGACGGCTCGACGCCGTGCAGCAGATGCAGGAAGTGGCCGCCAATCGAATCGTCGTCGGTTTCGACCTCGATGCGTTTGCC